>NZ_JBHZDA010000005.1:18680-102855 GCF_042755665.1 Streptomyces sp. NPDC059142 | reverse complement strand
TCCCGGGGCCCCCCCGCGGCCCCCCCGCCCCGCCCGGCGCAGAGGGGCCGCCCGCCCCGCCCCCCGCCCCCCCCCCTGCACAGGACCCGGACGTCTCGGTCCTCGCGCCTCTCGAAGTGGTCAACCCAGCTCGGAGAGACGGCGGTTGGCCAGTACCGGCACCGCCCGGCGTACCGAAGCGACCTCGTCGGGATCGAGGTCGGCCAGCAGCATCCCCGGTTCCGGGCCGAGCGACTGGCGTACGGTGCCGTCGGGGCCGACGACCACGCTGTGGCCGATCCCGGTGGGCGCCTTCGACCTGGCGGGCGCGCCGGACGCGGCCGGGTCCGCCTGGTCCACGGCGGCGACCCAGAGGGTCGCGTCGAGCGCGCGGGCGCGCGTCAGCAGCTCCCACTGCTCCCGCTTCCCCGGCCCCGCGCCCCAGGAGGCCGGCAGCAGCGAGGCGACCGCGCCCGCGTCGGCATGGGCCCGGAACAGCTCGGGAAAGCGGACGTCGTAGCAGGTCGCGAGGCCGATCCGGAGGCCGTCCACATCGATGGTGACCACGTCGGAGCCGGGCGCGACGGTGTCGGACTCGGCGAAGCCGAAGGCGTCGTAGAGGTGGATCTTGTCGTACGACGCCTCCACCCCGGGCCCGGTGGCCAGCAGTGTGTTGGTCACCTTGCCGTCCGGCGCGGGGGTGAACATCCCCGCGACCACCACGAGCCCGGTGTCCCCGGCGATCGCGCGGACGCCCTCGGCCCACGGCCCGTCGAGCGGTTCGGCCAGCGGGGCGAGCGGGATGCCGAAACAGGCCATCGCGGCCTCGGGGAAGACGACGACGCGGGCGCCCCCGTCCGCCGCGCGCCGGGCCTCGTCGCGCAGGAGCCCGAGGTTCGACTCGGGGTCGGGGCCGGTGGTGAGCTGGCTCAGCGCGATGCGCATGGGCGGTTCCTTCCGTGTGTACGGGGTGGGGTGCGGGTCCGGTGGTGCGGGAATCCGCGGAGCCCCGGGGGAGCCGGGGCGGCGCGGTCAGCGGGTGGGCGCCTCGTCCGACCCTACGGATGCCACGGCGGGGTTCCCGGCCGACGGCGTCAGCGGATCCTCCGCGTCGGCGTCCGCGCCGTCGCGGCCCAGCCACACACCGCCGATCGTGATGACCGCGGTGATCGCGATGTAGAGCGCGAGCGGCACCCACGAGTGGTACGCGTCGAGCAGCGCCGTGAACAGCAGCGGAGCCACCGCCCCGCCCACGACTCCGGCCAGGGTGTAGGCGAGCGAGGAGCCCGTGTAGCGCAGCCGCGGGGAGAACTGCTCGGAGATGAAGGCGGCCTGCGGACCGTACATCAGCGAGTGGATGGCGAGCGCCACCACCACCCCGGCGGCGAGCAGCGGCCAGCTCCCGCCCGAGGTCAGCGGGAAGAACACGAACGGCCACACCCCGGCCGCCACGGCGGAGATCCCGTACAGCAGACGCCGGTTGATCCGGTCGGAGAGGGCGCCCGCCAGCGGGATGAGGAAGATCTGGAACGTCGAGCCGATCAGGACGGCGCCCAGCGCCGAGCCGCGTGACATGCCGAGTTCGCCGGTCGCGTACGTCAGGACGAAGACGGTGAACAGCGCGTACAGCACGTCCGGCGCGATCCGGCTGAGGATCGCCGCGGCCAGTGCGCGCGGGTGGGTGGTGAAGACCTCCTTGATCGGGGCCTCGGGGCGCTTCTCCTCCGCCTCCATGGCCTGGAAGACCGGGGTCTCCTCCAGCTTCGTACGGATCCACAGCCCGAAGACGACCAGGACCCCGGAGAGCAGGAACGCCACGCGCCAGCCCCAGCTGACGAACTGCTCGTCCGTCAGCAGGAGGCCGAGGGCGGCGAGGACACCGTTGGCCAGCAGATTTCCCGCGGGCGGACCGACCTGCGCGGCCGAGGCGTAGAAGCCGCGCCGCCGCGGATCGCCGAACTCGCTGGACAGCAGTACGGCGCCGCCCCACTCGCCGCCGACCCCGACGCCCTGCGCGAAGCGCAGGATCACCAGCACGATCGGGGCGGTCACACCGATCGTCGCGTACGACGGGAGCAGCCCGATGAACAGGGTCGCGACGCCGATCAGGACGAGCGTCGCGATGAGGACCTTCTTGCGGCCGATCTTGTCACCGAGGCGCCCGAAGACGAAACCGCCCAGGGGACGGGACACGTAGCCGACGGCGTACGTGGAGAACGCCAGCAGAGTCCCGGTGGCCGGGTCCTCCGAGGGGAAGAACACCTCGCCGAAGACCAGGGCGGCGGCCACGGAGTAGATGGCGAAGTCGTACCACTCCAGGGCGGTTCCGGTGAGGCTGGCGAAGAAGGCGCGGCGGACCGCGGAGCCGCTTGGCGGGGACTGTTCCGTGCTCGTGCTGGTGTGGTTCACGACATCCGTCCTTGGGTGGGGCGCACCGCCGTCGGGGGAGGGCGCACTGTCGACCTTCCGGCATACTTCTTGTATACAGGTGGTATGCGCAAGCCTTCCGCGCAAAGTTAACCTCGCCGATACCGCGAACGATGTGGAGAACCCCCATGGCGCTGCTCACCTTCGAACTGCCCGACGGCACCACCCGGCAGGCCGATGTCGTCCAGGTGCTCAACGCCGGCTACGCGGGCCGCAGCCAGGAGGACGTGGCCGCGCACGTGGCCGAGCTGGCCGAGCTCGGCGTCCCGGCGCCGTCCGTCACCCCCGCCCTGTACCCGGTTTCCCCGTACCTCGCCCAGCACACCGACCGGGTCAGCGTCCAGCACGGGCGCACCTCCGGTGAGGCGGAATGGGCCCTGGTCGTGGACGGTGAGGGCGAGCTGCTGCTGACCGCCGCCTGCGACCACACCGACCGTGAGCTGGAGGTGCACGGGGTGGCCTGGAGCAAGAACGCGGGTCCGGACGTGCTCGCCCGCCGCGCCTGGCGGCTGGCCGATGTGCAGGACCGGCTCGACAGCCTCACCCTGCGGGCCTGGGTGGGCCGGGAGGGCGGGGAAACCCTCATCCAGGACGGCACCCTCGCCGAGCTGCTGACCCCCGCGTACTGGGCGGAGGTGCTGCGGGAGCGGGGTGATCTCGTGCCCGGCACGGTGCTGATCTCCGGCACGATCCCCATGGTCGAGGGCGTGGACCAGTTCGCCGACCGCTGGCGGGTGGAGCTGGGCGACCCGGCCACCGGCGACACGATCGGGCTCGCGTACGACGTGGTGCCCATGCCGGCGGCCATCGGCTGAGCCGCACCGCACCGCACCGCACCACGCCGCCCGGATCCGGGCCGAGGGCCTGCGCCACCGGTGCGTAGACACTGTCTACCCATCGGTGGTAGACAGTGTCTATGGATGAACGCGACGAGGGCCTGCGGGCCCGTCTGGTGGCGGTCGGCGTCGATCTCGTGGCCAGGGAAGGCGTGCAGGCGCTCTCCCTGCGCGAGATCGCCCGGCGGGCCGGGGTCTCACACGGCGCGCCGCGCCGCTACTTCCCGACGCATGCCGCACTGCTGTCCGCGATCGCGCGCCAAGGGTTCGCCGGTCTCGCGCAGGAGGCCGCCGCGGCGGTGGCGGGCGGTGGCGCGGCGGACGGCGCCGCCGCCGGTCCGCGCGCGCGGATCCTGGCGCTCGGACGGGTCTATCTCGGCTACGCGGCGGCCAACCGCGGCATGTTCGAGCTGATGTTCCGCCACGATCTGCTGGAGAACGCCGTGGCCGGGGAGGCCCCGGGGCTGCGCGAGACCAGCCTGCCGCTCTTCCGGGTGCTCGTGGATCTGATCGCCCGTGTGCCGAACCGGCCCGGCACGGGGTCGCCGGAGACGGTCGCGGGCGCGCTGTGGGCCAATCTGCACGGCATCGCCCAGTTGTGGGCGTGGGGCAGCCTCCAGCTCGCCTCGGGCACCGACGACGCCGATCCGCTGCTGCGCGCCGCGCTCGACGCGTACCTCGGGCCGGAGCGCCCGTGAAGAGCGGGGAGCCCATCAAGCACGAGGAGCCCGTGAAGAGCGGGAAGCCCATCAAGTACGAGGAGCCGGTGGAGAGCGGGGAGCCGGGTCCAACGGGTCCCGGAGCGCCCGCGAGAGCCGGACTTCCGCAGCGGATCGTCCTCGCCGGGAGCGTCGCGGGCGCCGCCGTCGTCGCGCTGGACGGCACCGTGCTGACCGTGGCGCAGCCCAGCCTGCGCGGCGATCTGGGCGCCACCTTCCCGCAGATCCAGTGGACCGGCACGGGATATCTGATCGCCGTGGCCGGGCTGCTCGTCCTCGCCGGACGGCTGGGCGACCGGTACGGGCACCGCCGGATGTTCGCCGTCGGCATGCTCGGCTTCGGCGCCGCCTCCGCGGGGATCGGTCTGGCACCCGGCGTCGGCTGGGTGATCGGGCTGCGGGTCGTGCAGGGGGTCTTCGGCGCCCTGCTGCAACCGGCCACCCTCGGGATGCTCCGTGCCGCCTGCCCGCCCGACCGGCTGGCCGGGGCGATCGCGCTCCGCACCGGCGCGATCGGGGTGGCCGCCGCCGCGGGCCCCGTCGTCGGCGGCGCGCTCACCGCCCACTTCGGCTGGCGCGCGGTCTTCTTCCTCAACGTCGTGCCCACGGTGGTGATCGGTGTCCTCGCCCTCGCCGTCCGGATGCCCGACCGGCCCGGGGATTCCAGGGCCCGGCTCGACCTGCCCGGCGCCGGGCTGCTCGCCGCGGCCCTGATCTGTCTGGTCCACACCCTGGTCGGGCTGCCGGAGACCGGCTGGACGCCGGGGGCGGCGCTGGGGTGCGCGGGGGTCGCCGTCGCCGCCGCCGCGTTCGTCCGCCATGAACGGAGGACCCCGCATCCGCTGGTGCCGCCCGGTCTCCTCGGCCGGGCGGCCCTCGGCCCGGCGCTCGGTGTGCTGCTGTGCGCGTCGGCGGCGCTGTTCGGCACCCTCTTCGTCGCCACGTACTTCCTTCAGGACGTGCTCGCGATGGACCCGCTCGAAAGCGGGGTGCGCGTGCTGCCCCTGGCCGTGCTGATGGTGCTGGCCGCACCCGCCGCCGCGGCGCTCTCACGCCGGTGGGGGCCGCGCGGGACGGCCGTGCCGGCGATGGCCCTGATCGCGCTGGGCATCCTCGTGCTCTCCCCGCTCGACCGGGGATCGCCGCCCCTGGCGATCAGCGGCGGCTTCCTCGTGCTGGGGGCCGGTTTCGGCGCGGTCATGGTCACCGCCACCGCCGTCGTCGTACGCCACGCGCCGGTGGCCCGTGCCGGGGTGGCCGGCGGGCTCCAGCAGACCGCGATGAACATCGGCCCGGTGCTGGGGGTCGCCCTGGCCGCCACCCTGCTCACCCTCGCCGGAGGCGGACCGCGGGACACCGGGCCGGACGGGACGGCGCCGTACGGCGGTGGGGAGGACGCCTTCCTCTCCGCCATGGGCACCACCCTGCCGGTCCTCGCGGCCGTCGCCGTGCTCGGCGCGCTCCTCGCGACCCGGCTGCCCGGCCCCGGGACGGACCCGTCGGGCGGCTCCCGCCGGGCCTCCCGATCCTGACCAGGCGTTCCCAAGAGTCCGCGCCGTGTGTAGCGTCTAGGTCTGTCGTTAGGATCAGGCCGGACAAGTGAGTGGGGTCTGGTGCACTGCACTCGCTCCGCCCGCTCCGTCCCGGCGCACCGAACTGCCCTCCGGACGCCGAGCGTGATCGCCACGCGGAGAGCGTGCGTGCCAGGGCACGCGAGCCCGGCAAGATCCAAACGGCAGGCGCCGGGCACCTGGTGAACCGGCCTTTACGACCTGCTCGATCACAGGAGAGTTCGTTGAAACGACCGCCCTACCTTGCCGCCGCCGACCGCTACGAGGGCATGCGGTTCCAGCGCAGCGGTCTGAGCGGTGTACGGCTGCCGCAGGTCTCCCTGGGGCTGTGGCACAACTTCGGTGACACCGCCCCGCTGGAGAACCAGCGCGCCGTGCTGCGCCGCGCGTTCGACCGGGGTGTCACCCACTTCGACCTCGCGAACAACTACGGCCCGCCGTACGGCAGCGCCGAGGCGAACTTCGGGACGGTCTACACGCAGGACTTCCGCCCCTACCGCGACGAGCTGTTCCTCTCCACCAAGGCGGGCTACGACATGTGGCCCGGCCCGTACGGCGAGTTCGGCTCCCGCAAGCACCTGCTGTCCAGCCTCGACCAGTCGCTGGACCGGATGCGCGTCGAGTACGTCGACCTCTTCTACTCGCACCGCTTCGACCCGGACACGCCCCTGGAGGAGACGGTGGGGGCGCTGGCCTCGGCCGTCCAGCAGGGCAAGGCCCTGTACGCCGGGCTGTCCAACTATCCGCCCGAGCAGATGCGGCGCGCCTCCGAACTCCTCAAGGAGCTGGGCACCCCGCTGCTGATCAACCAGCACGCGTACAACATGCTCGACCGCCAGATCGAGCAGAACGGGCTGATCGCCGCCTCCGACGAGGTCGGCGCCGGGGTCATCGCCTTCTCGCCGCTCGCGCAGGGACAGCTCACCGACCGCTATCTCAACGGGGTGCCCGCCGACTCGCGGATGGCCGTCGGCCACTTCCTCAAGCGGGACGCGCTCAGCGAGGAGAAGCTGACCCTGCTGCACGCGCTCAACAAGCTCGCGGGTGAGCGCGGCCAGACCCTGGCCCAGCTCGCGCTGGGCTGGGTGCTGCGCGACCCGCGGGTCACCTCGGTGCTGATCGGCGCCAGCAGCGTCGGCCAGCTCGACCAGAACCTCGCCGTCCTGGACGCCGAGCCCCTGACGCAGGAGGAACTGACCGCGATCGACGCCCTGCTGGCGCGGAGCGCGGTGGCGTAGGGCCTCTCGCCGCGGGCAGCGGCCCACAGGGCTGCCGTACGAGGGGGCCGACCGGAGGAGAAGCCGGCCGGCCCCCTCGGCATGTCCGGGCGCGCTGAAGCCCGTGGCCCCGGCCGCCCGTGGAGTCAGAGTTCCCGGCGGAAGGCGGCGAGAAGCTGTTTCGTGTGGTGCGCGGGTTCCGCGTGGATGACCATCCGGTCCATCGCCTGCATGTGCGCGGACACCTCGTGGGCCTCGTCCAGATAAAGCGCCCCGGTCAGATACTCGATGTAGACCATGTCGGGCACTTCGGGGATGTCGAAGCGGAACAGAACGAACGGGCTGTACGTACCGGGGTGCGGTCCGGCGCCGTACTCGGCTATCTGGAGGGTCACGTTCGGCAGCTCGACCGCCTCGATCAGCCGGTCGATCTGGGCGCGCATCACGGCCTTAGAGCCGACCGGCCTGCGTAACACCGTCTCGTCGAGGACGGCCCAGAAGGCGGGGGCGTCGGGGCGGGTGAGCAGCGCCTGTCTCTCCATCCGCAGGGCGACGTGGCGTTCGATCCGGTGCGGGTCGGTGGTGCGGCCGACCGCCCCCGTGGCCAGCACCGCATGCGCGTACTCCCACGTCTGGAGCAGCCCCGGCACGAAGTGCGGCTCGTACGAGCGGATGGTCCTCGCGGCCTCTTCGAGGCTGACGTACCCGCTGAACCAGTCGGGGAGCACGTCGTGGAACCGCTGCCACCAGCCGGGCTTGTTGGCCTCCTCGGCCAGTCGCAGGAAGACCTCGGTGTCCTCGGGGCCGAGCCCGTACTCCGGCAGCAGGAACTGGAGATAGGGGATCTTGAGGGAGACCTCGGCGGTCTCCATCCTGCGGACGGTGGCGGCGGTGACCCGGAGCAGCCGCGCCGACTGCTCCCGGCTGAGTCCGGCCCGCTCGCGGAGCGACCGGAGCTGTCTGCCGAGGACGAGCTGCCCGATGGTGGGCGCAGACCGAGGTTCGCTCACACTCCACCCCCGCCGACCGGTGCCATACCGGTGAGTCTGTCACAGCGGTACGAGCCTGTGGAGGCCCTGTTGACGGCTCGTGATGTTCCTGTGGCGGCTCTGGTCCGGCCCTCGTCGGCGGGCTCCCCGCTCCGTCGTCCCGGGTCCGTCGCGGGCCTTGACACCGTACGACGCGAATCTTACCGTACCGAGTGCCGATAAACGGAACAGCGTCTCAATGAATGGGACTTCAGAGTGCGCTTGGCCGGTCGGTTCCTGTCACTGACGACGGAAGATGTGGCCGCGTATGACCTCGCATGTCAGCAGTCCGGACCTGTCCGGACCGCATCTCCGGAGCGCCACCGGGAAAATCCTCCGACGCGTCGTTCCCGTATTCGCCGTCATGATGATGTGCAATCAGCTCAACCGTTCCAACATCGGGTACGCCCAGTCGCATCTGGAAGCGGATCTCGGTATCGGGGCTGCTGCCTACGGGCTCGGCGCCGGGCTGTTCTTCGTCTCCTACACCCTTTTCGAAATCCCCAGCAATGTCCTGATGGAGAAATTCGGGGCGAAGATCTGGCTCTCCCGCATCTGTGTCAGTTGGGGCATCGTCTCCGCCTGCATGCTCTTCGCGCAGGGGGAGTGGAGCTTCTACTTCCTGAGGTTCCTGCTCGGCATGGCCGAGGCCGGATTCGTGCCCGCCGTCCTCTACTACCTCACGAAATGGCTGCCGAACTCGCACCGCGGCCGGGCCAACGCGCGGTACGCGGTCGGCGCGCTCGTCGCCTTCTCCGCGTCGGGGCCCGTCTCGGGGCCGCTGCTCGCCCTGGACGGGGCGTGGGGGCTCGCGGGCTGGCAGTGGATGTTCCTGATGGAGGGGCTGCTCTCGGTCGGGGTGGGGGTGTTCGCCTTCTTCTGGCTCGACTCGAAGATCGAGGAAGCCCGTTGGCTGACCCCTGCCGAGCAGACGGCCCTGACCAGTGCCATCGCGGCGGACGACGCCGCCGCGGCGGCCGGCCGCGGGACGGTGCGCGGCGGACTGCTCGACGTGGTGCGCGCCCCGAAGGTTCCGCTGCTGTGCTTCATCTATTTCGCGGTCCAGATGTCGATCTACGCCAATACGTTCTGGCTGCCGTCCATCGTCCGCGGTATCGAGGGAACCAACGATTTCACCGTGGGATTCCTTTCCTCGCTGCCCTGGATCTGCGCGATCTTCGCCATGTTCACCCTCGCCAGGATCGGCGACCGCACGGGCCGGCGCAAACCGCTGCTGATCGGCGCCCTGGTGGTCGCCGCGGTCGGTTCCTACGCGGCGGCGGTGAGTACCCCGGTCATCGCCCTGGTGATGCTGTGCGTGGCCGCGATGGGGTTCAAGAGCATCAGCCCCATCTTCTGGCCCATCGTGCAGGGGACCGTGCATCCGATGGTGGTCGGTATGGCCATCGCGCTCATCAATTCGATCGCCAATCTCGGCGGATTCGTCGCCCCGTACGGATTCGGCCTGGTGCAGGAGCGGACCGGCAGCACCTCCTGGGGGCTCATCGCCCTCGCGGCGTTCTCCCTCGTGGCGGCGTGCGCGGTCTTCTTCCTCTCCGATTCCTCGGCGGCCCCGGCGAAAGAGCGTGAGAAGGCGTCGGAGAATTCCCCGGATTCCGGTGGTACCGCCGGTCCGCCCACCCCTGTGTCCGGCACCACGTCCCACTGAACGGTACGTCCTGAGGAGATCACCCCATGCATCTGGCCACACTCGTCCACCGGGGACGCCGACGGCTCGTCAGCAGGCCCGACGCCGACGGCGCGTGGCGGCTCGCGCCGCCCTCGGTCACGCTCGCCGGTGTCATCGCCGACGGCGTCCTGCCCGCCGGGGACGGCGAACCGGTCGGCACCACGGAGTCGGGCGACGGTGGCGGCCCGGCCGGCGGCTCCCGCGGGCCCGTCCTGCCGTACCGTCCGGCCACCCTCCACGGGATCGGCCTCAACTACCGTGACACCATCGCGGAGATGGGGTGGCGTACCCCCGCCGAGCCCTATCTCTTCCCGAAGCTCTGCTCCAGTGTGATCGGCCCGGGGGAGGCGATCGTCTTCGACCCGGAGCTGACCCGGCGCGTCGACTGGGAGACCGAACTCGCCGTCGTCATCGGCGCCGAGGCGCGCCATGTCACCGAAGAGGACGCGCCGCGCCATGTCTTCGGCTACACCGTCGCCAACGACATCTCCGCCCGCGACCTCCAGGAGGGCGACGGGCAGTGGGTGCGCGGCAAGGGACTGGACACCTTCTGCCCGCTCGGCCCGCTCGTCGTCACCGCGGACGCGGTCCCCGACCCGCACGCGCTGCGGATCCGTACCCGGGTCAACGGCGAGCTGGTCCAGGACGGCACGACGGCCGACATGGTCTTCCGGATCCCCCGACTGATCGCCTACCTCAGCCGGTTCTTCACCCTCCGCCCCGGTGACGTCGTCCTCACCGGGACCCCGGCGGGGTGCGGCGACTACATGACCCCGCCGCGCGCCCTGCGCCCCGGAGACCTGCTGGAGTCGGAGGTCGAGGGGATCGGACGCCTCGTCAACCCGGTACGGAGCGCCGGCGGCGCCGACTTGCTCCGTCCGCGTCAGGCGGCGGGCGGCAGATAGCCGAGGTCGGCCGACAGCTCCCGGCAGACCTGGGCCACGACCGGGCCGTACGTCGGGACGAGCGGCTCCATCCGTTCGGCGACGCCCGCCACGCTGATGCAGGCGACCGGCAGGCCGGTGTGGTCGTAGACGGCGGCGCCGCAGCAGCAGCTCGACTCGTCGAACTCCCGCAGATCCTGCGACCAGCCGCGTTCCCGGGTCCGCTCGATCTCGGCGTGCAGATCCGAGACCGTGGCCGCGGTCACCGGCGACAGCGGCGAACGCACCAGCTCGATCAGCGTCTCCTCCAGCTCGGGCTGCGGCAGCGCCGCCAGATAGGCGCGGCCCAGGGACGTCGAGTGCAGGGGGCGGGAGGCGCCGAGTTCGGCGGTGACGGCGGCGGGCCGCGTCCCGCGCTCCCGGTGGACGAACACCATCGTCAGCCCGTTGGGCACGCCGAGGCTGACCGTCTCCTGGGTGAGATCGGCGAGCTTGCGCAGGGCGGGGGCCGCCGCGTCCCTGAGGTTGGTCGACGCCACCGCGGCGGACGCCAGCCGTACCGCCGCCGAGCCGAGCCGCCACTGTCCGGCGGCCGGGTCGTGCGCCAGCCACCCCTGCTCGTGCAACCGGTCGACCAGCCGGTACGCGGTGCTGCGGGTCAGCCCCAGCGCCTGGGCGATCTCGGCGGTCGAGGCGCCGCGTGCGGTGGCCACATGCGTCAGGATCGCCAGCCCCCGGTCCAGCGCGCCCGCGGCCCGCTCACCCGAGCCGGCCCCCGAACCCGAGCCGGAACCCGAACCCGGGCCGGAACCCGCCCCTGAACCCGAACCGGCTCCTGAACCCATCGTCCCCTCGCCCATCGTTCCCCTCGGCCCTTCCCTGTTCTCCGGGCGCCCGCCCGTGCTCATCGGATGACACTACCGACCCACTTCGGCTGCTGTCACCGGGACTTGTGCGCTCCCCAGGACCATTGCTACGTTCAATCTACCCACTAAACGAGAACGTGTCCCAATGAGTGGGAATTCCCTGAAGGGGGGATGCCCGTCGGACACCCGGACCGCCGACACCCCGCGCTCCCCACACCCCGACCCCGTACCCACCCGGCCCGACTCTCCCGATCTCCCGACCCCTACGAGGTGAGCCCCGCCATGCCCCCCGTCCACGAGCACGAACCCCTGGAACCCCAGGTCCTCGACAAGCTGCGCCGCATCAGCACCGCCACCCTCGCCACCCGGCTCTTCGCCGAGGGGCTGCGGCAGCAGTTCCTCGTGGGACTCTCGCCGCTCAACCCCGGTCTCGACGGCTTCGTCGGCGAGGCGTTCACCATGCGCTTCATACCGGCGCGCGAAGATCTCGACACCCTCGAAAGCCTGCCGGGCGAGGACAACCTCCAGTGGCTGGGGGTGGAGAGCCTGGGGGAGGGGCAGGTGATGGTCATCGACAGCCGCAGCGACATCTCCGCCGCCTCGGCCGGCGACATGCTCGTCACCCGCGCCCTGCACCGCGGCGCCGCCGCCTTCATCACCGACGGGGCCTTCCGCGACGGTCACGTCCTCGCGACGCTGCCCATCCCGACGTACGCGCGCGCCGTCACCGCCACCACCCGCCTCACCAGCTTCCACGTCGCCGATCTCCAGGTGCCCATCGGCTGCGCCGGGGTGGCCGTCTACCCCGGTGACATCCTGGTCGGGGACCGGGACGGCGTCATCGTCGTACCCCGCCACCTCGCCCCGCGCATCATCGACGAGGCCCTGGAGCAGGAGGAACTGGAGCACTACCTGCACACCCGGGTGCACGCGGGGGAACCGCTCCTCGGCGGGCTCTACCCGCCGAGCGAGGAGACCAGGGAACAGTTCCGCCAGTGGAAGGAGGCCCGCGCGTGACGACGTACGGGACCGGGGACACCACCGCCTTCGAGAAGCTGGACGAACCCGCCCGCCGCGCCCGGATGGAGGCCACCATCCGTACCTACTTCGACGGCTGCAACGAGGCCGACGTCGAGAAGATGGCCGCCACCTTCCACCCCGACGCCGTCCACTACTTCCCGCCGGGCCTCGACGGGCCGTGGAAGGGCGCCCGCACCATCGCCGAGAACTGGCGCCGGCTCACCCTCACCATCGGCTCCGCCTGGACCATCGACCGGCTGATCACCGACCCGGCGAGCCATCAGGCCGTCATCGAGTGGACCCACTACAAGACCCGCGCCGGCGGCTTCCTGCGCGGCGACGAGTGGTACGCCTTCGACCCCGGCAGCGGCCTGATCACCGAGATCCGCGCCTACTACGCCGCCCGCGCGGACGGCCGCGACCACGTCGAACTCGAAGGGTTCGACTACGGCCCCCGCGGCTACCACCTGAGCTGCCCCGTCGACCGCCCGCACCCCGACGCCGGGTACCCGGCCCCGGACCCCGCCCCCTGACCGCCCTGCCCGCGCCTCGTACGACTCCCCATCCCTGAAGGAGCCCCCGCATGACGTCCGCGACCAGCCCGACCCCCGCCAAGCCCTTCGCCACCGCGCCGGGCGAGGCCACTCTCGACCGTATCTCCGCCGTACGCGTCAGTCTCGTACGGCTGCCGCTGCACACCCCGATCAGCGACGCCAAGGTGCTGACCGGCCGCCAGAAGCCGCTCACCGAGATCGCGTTCCTCTTCGCCCGGATCACCACCGAGGGCGGCCACGAGGGCATCGGCTTCGGCTACTCCAAGCGCGCGGGCGGCCCCGGGCTCTACGCCCACGCCCAGGAGATCGCCCCCGAACTCATCGGCGAGGACCCCAGCGACACCGGCCGGCTCTGGCAGAAGCTGGTCTGGGCCGGGGCGTCCATGGGCCGCAGCGGGCTGACCACCCAGGCCATCGCCGCCTTCGACATCGCGCTGTGGGACCTCAAGGCCCGCCGCGCCGGACTGCCCCTGGCCAAACTGCTCGGCGCCCACCGCGACTCCGTACGCTGCTACAACACCTCCGGCGGCTACCTCTCCATGCCCATCGAACAGGTGCTGGAGAACACCGGGCTCTCCCTGTCGCGCGGCATCGGCGGCATCAAGATCAAGGTGGGCCAGCCGGACACCAAGGAGGACCTGCGCCGCGTCCGGGCCGTACGCGAACACATCGGCGACGACGTGCCGTTGATGGTCGACGCCAACCAGCAGTGGGACCGCGCCACCGCCGCCCGCATGGGCCGCGCCCTGGAGGGCTTCGACCTCACCTGGATCGAGGAACCGCTCGACGCGTACGACGCCGAGGGCCACGCGGCGCTCGCGGCCACCCTGGACACCCCGGTCGCCACCGGCGAGATGCTCACCAGCGTCGCCGAACACAGCGGCCTGATCCTCACCGGCGCCGCCGACTTCATCCAGCCGGACGCCCCGCGCGTCGGCGGCATCACCCCGTTCCTCCAGATCATGGCCCTCGCCGACCACAAGTCCCTCAGCCTCGCCCCGCACTTCGCCATGGAGATCCACCTCCACCTCGCCGCCGCCTACCCGCGCGTCACCTGGGTCGAGCACTTCGAGTGGCTGGAGCCGATGTTCAACGAACGGCTGGAACTGCGCGACGGCCGCATGACCGTCCCCGCCCGCCCGGGACTCGGCCTCTCCCTCAGCGACCAGGCGGCGGCCTGGACCACGGACGACATCACCGTCACCGGCTGAGTCCGCGCGGTCCACGGGCTCCATTACTCCTTTCCGCGTCGATGTGCAGTCGAACAGCCGAATTCATGCATATTCGGGTCCACTCGGTGCGCCGCGGGTCTAGGCTCGTCATGTGACCTGGGCGCTGTCCGAGAGGGAGGGGGAGGGATGCCGGTGCATCCACCGGAGCAGATGGCCGCTCTCCCGCTGCTGGAGCGCGAACCCGAACTGGCCGCCGCGGCCCGCGCCGTGGACGCGCTGTGCGGAGCCACGCCGTCCGGCGGGGTCCTCGTGTACCGGGGCGCCGCCGGGCTCGGCAAGACCGCGCTGCTCTCCGAAGTACGCCGGCTCGCCGCCGGGCGCTGCGCGGTATGGGCGGCGCGCGGCGGCGAGAGCCTGACCTCCGTACCGTTCCATGTCGTACGCCAGCTCCTCCAGCCCGCACTCGTCGTCCCCGGTGCGACGGACGGGCCGGGCGGACGCGCGGATCCGGCCGCGTGTGACGGGTACGGCGACGCGGCCGAACTCCTCGGCGAGCGGTACGAGATCGTCGGCCCCGCGCTCGGCATACTGCCGCCCGGCGACCAGCCCGCCGCGCCGCAGGGCGTCAGGGACGGCCTCGACGCCTTCGTCGAACGGCTCGCGGACGTCCACGGCCCGCTCCTGCTCACCGTGGACGACGCCCAGTGGGCCGACCTGGAGACCCTGGCCTGGCTCGCCTCCTTCGCACGGCGTCCCGGGCGCGCCCTGCCCGTCCTCGTGGTCGTCGGCTACCGCACCGAGGAAGCCGTCGGCGAGGCCGAGGAACACCTCGGGACCCTCGGCTCGGCCGCCAGACTGCTGGTCACCCTCCGCGAACTCACCCCCGACGCCACGGCCGGGCTCGCCCGCGCCGGGCTCGGGGAGCACGCGGACGACCCGTTCTGCCGCGAGGTGTGGGAGGTGACCGGCGGCAACGCGTACGAGACCGTCGAACTCCTCGCCAAGGTACGGGACAGCGCGCTCGCCCCGGTCGGTACGAACGCCGGTGAACTGCGCGCCCTCGGCGCCTCGGCACGGGGCACCGGACTCATCGCCCGGCTGGAGGAACTGGGCACGGCCACCACCCGGTTCGCCTGGGCCGCCGCGATACTCGGCACCGACATCTCCCTCGACCTCACCATCTCCCTCGCGGGCATGAGCGACGAGGAGGCCGCCGAGTGCGCGCAGCGGCTGCGCACCGCGCGGATCCTCGTCGGCACCGACCCGCTGGAGTTCGTCCATCCGCTGATCGCCGGAGCCGTCTACCGCGCCATCCCGCCGGCCGTGCGCGCCGCGATGCACGGACTCGCCGCGTGGGCGGTCTCCCGCAGCGGCCGGGGAGCCGCCGCCGCGGCGCCCCACCTCCTCGAAGTGCACCCCGACGGCGACCCCGAACTGGTCGAGCAGTTACGCGAGGCCGCCGCGGAACACCTCGCGGTCGGCGCCCCGGACGCCGCCCGCCGCTGCCTCGAACGCGCCCTGGCGGAACCGCCGTTGTCCACCGTACGGGGACCCCTGCTGTACGAGCTGGGCTGCGCCACGCTGCTCACCTCGCCCGCCACCACCGTCGGGCACCTGCGCGCCGCGCTCGACACCCCGCACCTCGACGACGCCCTCCGCGTCGACGTGGTGTTCCGGCTCGCGCAGGCCCTGACCCACAACAACCAGACCGGCGACGCCGCCCATGTCGTGGCCACCGAGGTCGCCCGCACCGCGGACGGCCCCGCCAGGATGCGGCTCCAGGCCGCGCACTTCCTCTGGGAGGGCGTCCAGGCCATAGAGGAGAACGGCGCGGACCGCTCGCGCCGCCTCGCCCGCACGGCGACGCCGCTCACCGGACGGGACAACACCGAGCGCGTGCTGCTGATGCTCCGCGCCTTCGACGGGACGGCCCGCGGCGAGAGCGCGGAAGAGGTCGTCCAGATCGGCGAACGCGCCCTGAAGGACGGTGCGTTGCCGCCCGGCGTCGGCTGGGCCGACCAGGGATGGGGCTTCGAGCCCCCGGCCCTCCTCGGGCTCTCGTACGCCTTCGCCGACCGGCTCGACCGCGCCGAGAGCCTGTTCACCGAGGCGCTGCGCGCCTTCGAGATCTCCGGCTGGAGCGGCGGCCATCTCGCCTTCGCCCACGCGCTGGTCGGCTACGTCCACCGCAGGCGCGGCCGGCTCGCCGACGCAGAGATGTATCTGCGCGAGAGCCTGCGCATGGCCGACCGGGTCGGCAACGGCCTGCCGATGAACTGGGACGCCGTCTGCATGTTCATCGACACCCTGCTCGCCCGGGGCCATGTCGACGAGGCCGCGGAGGCCGCCGAACGGTACGCGTTCGCGCCGCCGTACTCCTCCACGATCGTCATCCCCGACGCCCCCTCGGTCCGCGGCCGGCTGCTGCTCGCCCTCGGCCGGAAGGAAGAGGCCGTCGCCGAACTCGACGCGGCCGGGCAGGCGTTGCGGGCCCGCGGACGGCACAACGTCGTCATGGCCCCCTGGTCGCTCGACCTCGCGCGGGCGCTCGCCGACGAGGACCCGCGCCGCGCGGCCCACCTCGCCTCGTACGCCCGGGACCGCGCCGAACGCTTCGGCACCCACACCGCCATCGGGGTGGCGCTCTGCTGCACCGCCTCCCTGCGGGAGGGCACCGAGCGGGTCGAACTGCTCGCCCAGGCCGTCGCGCACCTCGAAGCGTCGCCCTGCGCGTACGAACGCGCCGTCGCCCGGGTCGAGTACGGCATCGCCGCCGGGTTCCACGCCGAACTGGCCTGCGGACTCGAACTCGCCGAGAGGTGCGGCGCCGACGGGCTGGCGGCCCGGGCACGCCGGGCGATGGAGTCCCACCACGCCCCGCGCTGAACCCCCGGAGCGCCGACGCGGGGCAGGACAGGGCCTTCGGGAGGGCTGCCAGTAGGCTCTGACCGCACGCCCCTTCCGTGACAGGAGACCGGCCCCCTTGTCCCAGCAGCCCGACCGCACCACCCACGGCGCAGCGCCCCCCGCACTCGACGACCCGGGGCTGCGGGCCGACTGCGCGAACTGCTTCGGCCTGTGCTGCGTCGCCCTGACCTTCTCCGCCTCGGCCGACTTCCCCGTGGACAAGGCCGCCGGGGAGCCCTGCTCCCACCTCCGGACGGACTTCCGCTGCTCCGTCCACCGCGAGCTGCGCCCCCGGGGCTTCCAGGGCTGCACGGTCTACGACTGCTTCGGCGCGGGCCAGAAGATCTCCCGGATCACCTACGGCGGACAGGACTGGCGGCAGGCCCCGCACACCGCCGACGAGATGTTCGCGCTGCTCCCGGTGGTGCGCCAGCTCCAGGAGCTGCTGCGCTATCTGACCGAGGCGCTCACCCTGGAACCGGCCCGCGCGCTCCACGGCGAACTCCGCGCCGCCCTGGCGGAGATCGAACAGCTCACCCTCGCCGACCCCGCCACCCTGCTCGCCCTGGACGTCGGGGCCCGCCGCGCCGCCGTCAACCCGCTGCTGCTGCGGACGAGCGAACTCGTCCGGGCCCAGGTCAAGGGCAGGAAGAAGAACCGCAGGGGCGCCGACCTCTTCGGCGCCCGGCTCAAAGGCGCCGACCTGCGCGGCGCGGACCTGCGCGGCGCGTATCTGATCGCCGCCGATCTGCGCGGCGCCGACCTCAGGCTGGCCGATCTGATCGGCGCCGACCTCCGCGACACCGATCTGCGCGGCGCCGACCTGACCGGCAGCATCTTCCTCGTCCAGCCCCAGGTCAACGCGGCGCGGGGCGACACGGACACCAGGCTCCCGCCGGCTCTCGTACGCCCCGCCCACTGGTAGCGGCCGCGCCCCGCGTCAGCTCTCCCGGGCGCCCCGGCGGCCCCGGGCAGCCCCGCGCCGTACGAGGAAGAGCGCGAGCGCGGAGAGAGCGGCCGCGCAGATGAACGCCACCGGCAGCACGCCCCCCGCCCCGGACCCGGCCACCCGCGCGTGGACGGCGGGCGACTCCGACGGTACGGGGTGGGCGCGTACGGCCTTCTCGACCGGGCCCGGCTCGGGGGCCGCCGCCTCCACCGTCGGGTGCGGCGGCAGCGGCGCCGGGGGCGGCCGGAGCGAACCCACCGGGGTCACCCGGCCCCGCGCGCCGAACCCCCAGTCCAGCAGCTCCCTGGCCTCCTCGTACACGGCGTGGACACCGCCCCACTGCGGGTTCATCACCGTGACCAGCAGCGTGCGGTCGCCGTGCCGGGCGGCGGCGACCAGGGTGTAGCCGGCGTCCGTGGTGTAGCCGTTCTTGACCCCGATCAGCCCCGGGTACGCCTCGACCCCGTCGGCGCCCGTCAGCAGCCGGTTGGTGTTCATGATGCCGAAGGTGCCGCCGTAGCCGGGGAACTCGGCGTCGACCGTCGAGCTGTACCGGACGAAGTCGCGCGAGGCCAGCCCCGTACGGCCGAAGACCGCCAGGTCGTACGCCGAGGAGACCTGGCCAGGGGCGTCGTAGCCGTCGGGGGAGACCACATGGGTGTCCTGCGCGCCGAGCAGCTTCGCCTTGTCCTGCATCTGCTTGACCGTCGCGTCCAGGCCGCCGTTCATCTCGGAGAGGACGCGTACGGCGTCGTTGCCCGAGCTGAGGAAGACACCCCGCCACAGGTCGGCCGCCTCGTACCGGACACCGGGGACGACCCCCACCAGGCTGCTGCCCGGACCGATGTCGTCCAGCTCCTCGTCCGTGACCAGGTGTTCGGCGTGCTCGGACAGGCGCGGCAGCGTGGTGACGGCGAAGAGCGTCTTGAGCGTGGAGGCGGGCGGCAGCTTGCGGTGCGCGTCGCGCGCGGCGAGGACGTCGCCCGTCCGGGCGTCGGCGACCAGCCAGGACAGCGCGGAGAGTTCCGGCGGCGCGGGGGTGCCCCGCGCGGGCAGCGCCTGGACGCCGTCGCGGCGCAGCATCGAACCGTCCAGGGCGGCGGCGGGGGCGGCGCCGGGGCGGCCGGGGGAAGCCGAGCCGCTCGGAGAGACTGAGCCGCTCGGGGCGGCCGGGCCGGGGGCGCCGGGGGCGCCGGGCGGGGCCTGGGTACCGGGGGCGCCCGCGACCGCGATCGCGGCGCCCGCGGGCAGGCCCGGTGCCCGTACGACCGGATCGGTACGGGAATCCGCGGCGGCCGGGTGGGACGCCGGCAGGAGAACCAGCAGGCCGGCGGCGAGAGCCGCCGTGCCGGAGAGCGCGGAACGCATCACGGATCTGGTGATCATTCGGCCACGGTAGGAACGGACCGGCCCATGCGCCCGCCGCGTGGTCCGACCGGATGTATCACCGCCCCGGTCGGCCCCTCGGGGCCGTGCGCCCGAACGGGTGAGAAGGCGGGGAGGAGGCGGGGGAGGAGGACGCGGGGGAGGTCAGCGCTCGACGGGCGCGGGGTCGGCGGCGGGGCCGCCGGAGCCCGGCTCCTGTACGGGCGGCCACGCGCCCCCCTCGGCGCCGGCCGCGTCCACGGCGATGACCTTCGTGCCGATGACGTCCAGGAGCGCGAGCTTGTCGGCGGCGCCGGTCCCGGGCGCGGCCGAGTAGGCGGCGATCCGCAGGTCGCACCCCGGCACGGTGAGCGTGTCGCAGTCGACCGTCACGGGCCCGACGTCGGGGTGCTGGACGGTCCAGGTCCCGGTGGTGTGGGCGTCGGAGATCCGGGAGTTCCAGAGCGCCGCGAAGCGGGCGCTGACACGCCGCAGCTCACCGATGAGGAAGCGCAGCCGTACATCGGTCGGGTAGCGGACGGTGGCCGCCCGCAGATCGGCGACGAGCGCCGCCTCGAACCCGGCCTCCTGCTCCACGGCGCGGACGATCCGGCTGGGCTGCCCCGTGAAGTGGAGCCAGGCGGCGTTGCGCCCGCGCGGCGGGGCCTGCGCGGGGTCGCCGAGCAGGGCGGCCCACAGCGGATTCCAGGTGATCAGGTTCCAGGACGCGTCATGGACCCCGATCGGGGTCCCCGCGAGTCGCCCGAGCAGTCGCCGTACCCCGGCGGGAACGCGGTCGGGAACCCGGCCCACGGCGGGCGGCGACTGCCCGGCGAGCAGGAAGAGGTGGCGGCGCTCGTCGTCGGAGAGCCGCAGGGCGCGCGCCAGCGAGGCGAGCACCTGTACGGAGGGGGAGGTGGCCCGCCCCTCCTCCAGCCGCACGAGATAGTCCACGGACAGACCGGTCAGCCGGGCCAGTTCCTCGTGGCGCAGCCCGCCGGTACGTCCGGGCTCGTCCGCGGGCAGCCCGGCCTCGGCCGGGGCGATCCGGTCACGCCAGCGGTGCAGGGCCGTGCCCAGCTCTCCGTGTCGGGTCATGGCGCCAGTATCAGCGCGTACGGCCCCACTCGCCTGATACCGGCCGGTACCCGGCGCCGCGCCCTCAGATCGCGAGTTCCGTCTCGATCCGCTTCAGGTTGTGGCGGGCCAGCGCGAGATTGGCGCGGGCGCGGTCGAGCGCGAGGTAGAGGAAGAGCGATCCCTGGGTGGACAGCAGCGGCCGGATCAGGTGGTACTGCTTGCCGAGGGTGATCAGGATGTCGACCACCGCGTCGTCGATGTCCAGCGTCGCGAGGGTGCGGATCTTGGCGCGCACGACCTCGGTGTTCCCCGCCGCCGCGACCTCCAGATCGAGCCCCTGGTCCCCGCCCAGCGTCCCGAGCGACAATCCGCTCTCGTAGTCGACCACGGCAAC
This sequence comes from Streptomyces sp. NPDC059142, assembly GCF_042755665.1. Taxonomy (NCBI): domain Bacteria; kingdom Bacillati; phylum Actinomycetota; class Actinomycetes; order Kitasatosporales; family Streptomycetaceae; genus Streptomyces; species Streptomyces sp. NPDC059142. Next base: position 82,197 of record NZ_JBHZDA010000005.1, on the reverse strand, counting down.
ACCGAGCGCGCCGTCGATCGCCATGGCTTCTTTGAGCGCGGTCTCAAGGTTCATCGCGTGGTCCTGTTCTGGAGGATCTGAAAGAGCCGAAACTTTGCGGAGGAAAATATGCCAAACCTGGTCACCAGGGGACTAGTTGAAGACTAGAGTACTGTGAAATCAGCCGTAACCCGAAGGGATGTACGTGTCAGCGATCGAATCGTCCCTCTCCCGGCTCATGGAGATGCCGGGGATGACAGGGGCCGCGCTGGTGGACGCGGTCACCGGTCTGACGTACTGCGTGGTCGGAGACGCCGCCGAGGTCGGGGACGGCGGGGAGACGGCCGAACTCACGGCCGTGATCGCGTCCCAGGTGGACCGGGTGGGGAACGAAGGTGAGCTGGAGAGCGTGATCGTGACGAGCGTGCGCCGGTACCACGTGGTGCAGGCGGTACGGCGTGCGGGCGACCCGGTGCTGCTGGTCGCGGCGCTGGACCGCGACCGGACCAATCTCGCGCTGGCGATGCGCCGGCTCGCGGAGCACGCGGAAGGTGTGCTCGCATGAGCGGTGCGCCTCGTAACGTCACGGCGTTGCTCGTACGGCTGCAACAGGAGCGCCACAGCGGTACGGTGTCGGTCTCCGGGCCGCCTGGAGGAACGATTCACCTCAGGAACGGCCTGATCTGCGCGATCGAAACCCCCGGGACCCCCTCGGTCGAGTCCGCCCTGCTGAAGTCGGGCCGGATCGATGACGAGGGGTGGGCGGCGGCCCTCGCGGCGACCCGGGAGATGGACGGCCTCGGGGCGGCCCTCGTCGGCCAGGGGCTGGTGGGCGAGACCGAGTTGGAGGTCCTCTGCACCGCGACGATCTACGAGGGCGCCTTCGCGATGGCGCTCTCCCGGCCGGACGGCTGGGAGGTGGGCGGGCCCGCCCAGACCGTACTCGCGGGTCATCCCGCGCAGCCCCAGAGCGTCGCCGAGGAGACCGCGCGGCGGCTGGCCTTCGTCACCGGAGGCTGGGGAGCGCCGGGCGAGCTGGCGCGGACCCGGCTGCGGCCCTCGGCGACCGCGGAACGGGCGGCGGGCCGGCTGGCGCCGCGTCACACCGCGCTCCTCGCCATCGCCAACGGCCGCCGGACCCCGCGCGATCTCGCCTTCTTCCTCGGCCGGGGGCTGTTCGCGGTGATGGTGGATCTGATCAGGATGGACAAGCTGAAACTCGTCCAGTGGGAGGGCGACCGGCGCCCGGCGGGGCGGCCGAGCACCGCGCCCCGCGTCCCGGGCCCCGGCGACGGCCCCGCGGCGCCGCCACCGGCCGGCTCCCTGCCGCGCCGGGTCCCCGGCCCCCGCCCGCAGTGGGCACCGGGCGCCACACAGGGGGCGGCGCCGTCGTCGCCCGGCCCGGCTACAGCACCGGAACACCCCGTCCCACGGGAACATCCCGTCCCACGGGAACACTCCGCCCCACAGGAACACCCCGCCCCACGGGAACACCACTGACCCGGCAACACCACTGACCTTCCAGCCCCTCAGCACCACGGAAACCCGCAGGACAGACGGACGGCTTGGAACCCGGCCGCGGTACGCGGCCGAAGCCTTGCCGACGCCCCACGGCAACCGACGCCGGATCATCACCAAGGAGCGAAACCATGTACGCAGACTCGTCCGTCACGCCCCTCGTCGAAGTTCTGGCCTCGCTGCGGGAACGGGTGCTGGGGGCGTCGGAGAGCGTTCTGTCCACCGCCGACGGCCTGATGGTCGCCGCCGACACCGACACGCTCCAGCCGGAGTCCGTGGCCGCGCTCGCCGCGGCCACCCTGGGACTCGGCCAGCGCATGGCGCAGCAGGCCGACGCGGGCGCCCTGCGCGACGTGGTCATCCGCTGTGCGGCCGGGCAGATCATCGTCCTCGCGGTGGGCGACCGGGCGCTGCTCTCCATCCTGGGCGACGAGGGGATGGACATCGTCGCGCTGAAGCGGGAGGCGCCCGCCCTCGTGGCCGAACTGGTCAAGCTCCTCGAAGGGGATGTGCCCGCCTGAACCGGCGGGCCCCGGGGCGGACGCGGGTGTACGGGGCGCGCCCGCGCCCGTGGACCGGCGGAGGCCCGCCCGCCCCGGGCCTCCTCCCCGTCATCTCCGGGGCGCCACCATCCGCAGGTCCGCCTCGATCCTGGCCACCGTCGCGAGCAGCGGGGGCAGCAGATCACGCCGTACCGACTCGACCGAGTGACGGCTCGCGTGGACGGGGATGTTGACGGCCGCGACGACGGTGCCCGTCCGGTCCCGTACCGGTGCGGCGACCGAGCGCAGCCCCTCCTCCAGCTCCTGGTCGACCAGCGCGTACCCCTGGCGCCGTACGCGCTCCAGCTCCGCGCGCAGCAGATCGACGGAGACGGTGGTGTACGGGGTGAGCGCGGACGGTTCGGTGCCCTTGAGGCGGGTGTCGCGCTCCTCGTCGGGGAGGAAGGCGATCAGCACACGCCCGACCGAGGTGGCGTGGGCGGGGAAGCGGGTACCGACGGTGATCGACGCCGTCATGATCCGGGTCACCTGGACCCGCGCCACATAGACGGCGGAGTCGCCGTCCAGCACACAGAGCGAGGACGACTCGCGTACCTCCGCGACCAGCCGTTCGAGGTGGGGCTCGGCGATCTCGGGCAGCGAGAAGCTGGAAAGGTACGCGTACCCCAGTTCGAGAACACGGGGGCTGAGCCGGAACAGCCGCCCGTCCGTGTGCACGTAGCCGAGATCCGCGAGGGTCAGCAGGAACCGGCGCGCGGCGGCCCGGGTGAGGCCGCAGAGCCGGGCCACCTCGCTGAGCGTCAGCTCCGGGTGGTGCGCGTCGAAGGCGCGGATCACCGACAGGCCCCGCTCGAAGGACTGGACGAAGTGGGGTTCGCGTGACCGGGCAGCACTCATCGGTTGCCTCCGTCGACCCTGGAGTGTGTCACGGGCGATGCGCTGATCCGCGTACGGGTGACTGATCCGCCGACCGATCCGCGTACGTGTGACTGATCCGCGTACGTCTGTGCGTGAAGCGCACGCTAGGAGCCGGGTCCGAGGGCTGTCAACAACGCCTCGCAGGCCGACACCGTTCCCGCCGTGCCATCCCAACTCCCTTTTCGTACACGGGTGATGAGGGTGACGCGCACCGTTGACCGGTACCTGTGGCTGCCCCTATGTTCCCGCTGGGAAATGCTGTGCGGGCTGCGCACGGTCCGCCGGAAGCGCCGTCCCGCCAAAGGGGGGTTCATGCGTCGACTGTCCATCGCGTCCATCGCCGCCGCGTTCCTGCTCACCGCGACGGCCTGCGGCGGATCCGGTTCGGGTGGCCCCGGGGGTCCGGGCGATACGGGTGACGGGGCGTCGGGCGGGACGGCCCGGGTCAAGGTCGGGATCATCCCCATCGTGGATGTCGCGCCGCTGTATCTGGGGGAGAAGAAGGGCTTCTACGCCTCGCGGGGGCTCGACCTCACCATGGTGACCGCCCAGGGCGGCGCGGCGATCGTGCCCGCCGTGATCGGCGGGCAGGTCCAGTTCGGCTTCTCCAACATGACCACCCTGATGATCGCCCAGGGCAAACGCGTCCCCGTGAAGGCCGTGGCCAACGGCCTGGCCTCCACCGGTGAACAGGGCGCCGACTTCGCGGGTCTCGCCGTGCCGAAGGGCAGCCCGATCACCTCCGCCGGGCAACTGGCGGGCAGGAAGGTCGCGATCAACACCCTGAAGAACATCGGCGACACCTCCGTACGCGAGTCGGTGCGCAAGGCGGGCGGCGACCCGGCCGAGGTCGACTTCGTCGAGCTGCCCTTCGACCAGATGCCCGCGGCCCTGGCCGGCGGCCGGGTCGACGCCGCGCTGGTGGTCGAGCCCGCGCTGGCCACGGTCAAGAGCCAGGGCGGCACCGTCATCGCCTCCAGCTACGCCGATGTCTCGCCCGATCTCACCGTCGCCATGTACTTCACCTCCACCCGGTACGCCCAGCAGAACCCGGAGACGGTACGGAAGTTCCAGGAGGCCACCGCCGAGTCGCTGGAGTACGCGAGCGCCCACCCCGACGAGGTCCGCCGGATCCTCACCACCTACACCAAAATCCCCGAGGCGCTGCTGCGTGACATGAACCTGCCCCGCTGGCCCACGCGGCCCGACCGGGCGTCCATCGAGGCGCTGGCGAAACTCGGCGAGCAGGACGGCACCCTCACCTCGCCGCCCGATCTGGACACCCTCCTCCCATGACCCGCGCGGCCCGGAACGGCCTGGCCGACGCCGCGTGGGGGGCCGGAGGGGTGGCCGTCGCCCTCGCCCTGTGGGAGCTGGTCCCGCGGACCGGACTGGTCTCCGCCGACTACCTGCCGCCCGTCGGCGCGGTGGCCCGCGCCCTCGGCACCGAGCTCTCCGACCCCACCTTTCTGACCGCGCTCGGCGACACGCTCACCGGCTGGGCGCTCGGCCTGCTGATCGCCGTCGTCGCGGGCGTCACCGCGGGGATCGTCCTCTCCGTCGTGCCGTATCTGCGCGAAGTGACCGCCTCCACCGTCGAGTTCCTGCGGCCCATCCCCTCGGTGGCGCTCATCCCGCTCGCCGTCCTCCTCTACGGCACGGACCTGCGCTCCACCCTGCTCCTGGTCGTCTACGCGGCCTTCTGGCAGGTCCTCGTGCAGGTGCTGTACGGCGTCGCGGACGTCGACCCGGTCGCGGACGAGACCGCGCGCTCGTACGGACTCGGCACCTGGGCCCGTATCCGCTACGTACTCTGGCCGACCGCCCTGCCGTATGTGATGACCGGTGTACGGCTGGCCGCCTCCGTGGCGCTCGTCCTCGCGATCACCGCCGAACTCGTCATCGGCTCACCGGGGATCGGCGCCCGCATCGCGGTCGCCCAGACCTCACAGGCGGTGCCGGAGATGTACGCGCTGGTCGTGGTCGCCGGAGGTCTCGGCCTGCTCGTCAACGTCGGCGCGCGGGCCGTCGAACGGCGCGCGCTCGCCTGGCACCAGTCCGTACGCGGCGAGGCGGTCCGGTGAGGAGGACCGCGGCCACCCCCACCGCGAGGGCGGCGCTCCGGCGCGCGCTGCGGCAGACGCTTCTCGCGCTCGGGCTGCCCGCCCTGCTCCTGGCCGGCTGGTGGATCGTCTCGGACTCCGGCACCAGCCTCTACGCGCCGCCGCTGCGCACCGTGGCCGCCGCCTTCGGCGCGGTGTGGACCGGCGAACGGATCGTCGACGACGTACTGCCCAGCCTGCTGCGCCTCACGGCCGGATACGCGCTGGCCGCCGTCGCCGGAGTGGCGCTCGGCGTCGTCATCGGCTCGTACCGCCGGGTGCGCGCGGCCACCGAACCGGTCCTGGAGTTCCTGCGGGCCGTGCCGCCGCCCGTGCTCGTGCCCGTCGTCATGCTCTTCGCGGGCATCGGGGACACCATGAAGATCGTGGTCATCGCCACCGGCTGTGTCTGGCCCGTCCTGCTCAACACCGTCGAGGGCGTACGGGCGGTGGACTCCGTACTGGCCGAGACCGCGCGGTCGTACGGCATCGGCGGCGCCGGCCGGCTGCGCCATCTCGTGCTGCGTTCGGCGAGCCCGCAGATCTTCGCGGGGCTGCGCCAGGCCCTGTCCATCGCCATCATCCTGATGGTCATCAGCGAGATGTTCGCGGCCGGCAACGGCCTCGGCTTCGCCATCGTCCAGTTCCAGCGGGGCTTCGCCATCCCCGAGATGTGGAGCGGCATCCTGCTGCTCGGTGTCCTCGGCTTCCTGCTCTCCCTGCTGTTCCGCGCGGCCGAACGCAGGGCCCTCGGCTGGTACCACGGCCTGCGCAGGTCGAGGCGGTCGCCATGACGACGGGGAAGGGGCACGCGATGCTCGACGTACAAGGGCTGCGCAAGGTCTACGAGGGGCGGGAGCGCCGGGTCGAGGCCGTCCGTGACCTCACCTTCTCGGTCGCCGCGGGCGAACTGGCCTGTCTGGTCGGCCCTTCGGGGTGCGGCAAGACCACCCTCCTCAAGTGCGTCGCCGGGCTGCTCGCGCCGACCGGTGGCGAAGTCCGGCTGGCGGGGCGGCGGATCACGGAGCCGCCGCCGGGGATGGCCGTCGTCTTCCAGGAGTACGGACGCAGCCTCTTCCCCTGGATGCGGGTGCGCGAGAACGTCGAACTCCCGCTGCGCGGGCGGAAGTCGCTCGACCGGGGGCGGCGCGCCGAACTGGTCGGGGACGCCCTCGCCGCCGTCGGCCTGGCCGACGCGGGCGGCGCCTACCCCTGGCAGCTCTCCGGCGGGATGCAGCAGCGGGTGGCCATCGCCCGTGCCCTCGCGTACGGGCCCGAAGTGCTGCTGATGGACGAGCCGTTCGCCGCCGTCGACGCCCAGACCCGAGCCGAGCTGGAGGATCTGGTCCGCGGGCTCTGGCGCGAGCGCGGCATGACGATCCTGTTCGTCACCCACGACATCGACGAGGCCGTCTACCTGGGGGAGCGGGTGCTGGTCCTCTCCGCCTCGCCCACCGTCGTACAGCGGCAGTTGAGGATCGACCTGCCCGGGGAGCGGGACCAGCTCCGCACCCGGGTCGCCCCGCGCTTCGCGGAGCTGCGCACCCAGGTGTACGAGGAGATCCAGCTCGCCAAGCGCGGCGACCCGGCGCCCTGACGGGACGCGCGCCGCGCCGCACGGGGCACAGGACGCGGGAAGCGGGACCCGCGAAGCCCGCCACCCGTGGACTCGGCCGGGTGTTCGGCGGTCGCACGGAGATCGTCACCCTTGGTATCGCCGTGCGAGCACAGCGTATAAACCGGCGAAGTCTATGCCCCGTGGGGCGCCTGTGGGTGAGGTTGCGCGAATACGCCGAAGTGCCGATCGGGCCGGGCTAGGCTCTCGCGATACGCGCTGAGTTGATACGTAATCAGGCACTTGTTCCCAGGTTCCTTGATTGTTCGAAAATCGACCTGAATCGATCGCCAGAGGGCATACATGGTTCGTCTTGAAGTACCACCCAAGGAACAGACACCACCCAAGGAACAGGCACCACCGGGATTCCGCGCGCTGCTCCTCCCCGTACTCCTCGTCGCCGCCGTGACCACCCTCGTCGTGGTCCTCGTCGAGGACACCGCACGGATACCGCTCGCGCTGTACGGAGCGGGGGCCCTGGTCGTCATCGGCTGGTGCGCCCTGGAACTGGCCCGCCGCCGCCGGGCGGTCGGCGTGCTCCACGAGCGCTACGCCTACCGGATCTCCCTGCTGGAGGCACGCCTCGCCCGGCACGACGAGGAGAGCGTGCGGCTCGGCAAGGAGCTGATGCCCGCCGCGGTGTACCGGCTCCGCCAGGGCGAATCACCCGACGAGGTGATCCGCGCTGTGGTAGACGGCGACGAGCGTTACCGCGAACTGCCCCTCGCGCAGCGCTCCTTGCTCAAGTCCCTCCTTCAGATCGTCGACGACGAGGAGGCCATGCGCGAGTCCGCGCAGCGCGCCTTCGTCAACATCGCCCGCCGCGTCCAGGCCCTGGTGCACCAACAGGCCAGCGAGCTGCGGGAGATGGAGAACGCCCACGGCCGCAACCCCGAGGTCTTCGACGACCTGCTGCGCATCGACCACGGCACCGCGCTGATCGGCCGGCTCGCCGACTCCATCACCGTGCTCGGCAAGGCCCGCCCCGGGCGCCAGTGGCCCAGGCCCGTACCGCTGTTCAGCGTGTTGCGCGGGGCGATGTCACGGATCCTGGAGTACCAGCGCGTCGACCTGCACTCGATCTCCCAGGTGGCGATCGTCGGCACCGCCGTCGAACCGCTCATCCACGCCTGCGCCGAACTCCTCGACAACGCCACCCGCTACTCGCCTCCGCAGACCCGTGTCCATGTGACCGCCGTCGAGGTGCAGACCGGGATCGCCATCGAGATCGAGGACGGCGGCGTCAGCCTCAGCGAGGAGGCGCGGGCCCGCGCCGAGAGCATGCTCGCGCGCGCCCAGGCCGGTATCGACCTCAACGACCTCGGCGACACGCCCCGGCTCGGCATGGCCGTGGTCGGACGGCTCTGCCAGATGTACCACCTCCAGGTCTCGCTGCGGCAGTCGGCGTACGGCGGCGTCCGCGCCGTGCTGATCGTGCCGCGCTCCATCGTCACCACCGGGCCCGCGCCCGGTATCGCCCACGGCATCGGCGCCTCGGCGCTGCCCACCACGTCGGACCTGCCCACGACCGATGTACTGCGCCCCGCCAACCGGGTGCCGCGACCGGTCACCGGACCCCGGCGCCCGGCCCCGGTCGCGGCGGCGGAGGACGACGCACCGGTGGTGACGGAGTGGACGGAGAACGGACTGCCGCAGCGGCGCAGCCGGGGGCGCGCCCCGCTGGGCTCGCACAACCTCGGCCTCCACTCCGCCGGATACGAATCCACGAACGGCACCGCCAACGGCCGGGCCCACGACCTGACCTACGGCAACGGCAACGGCAACGGCGCCGGAACCGGCGCGCCCGCCGGGCCCGACGCCCGTACGCCGGAAGGAAAACCCGGACCGGGCATCTGGCTCGAAGCCTTCACGAAAGCGGTCAACGGCACCCCCGGGGAGCCACCGGCCGCAGCAGAGGAACCGCCGGGCCGGACCGGTGAGCACGGCGAATCCGACGATGTACGGGGCAAGGGAGATCTGAAGTGATCCAGCAGCGGGCGAACATGGACTGGATGCTCAAGGAACTCGCCGACGGCGTACCGCAGATCCAGCAGATCGTGGTGCTCTCCGCCGACGGACTCCGGATCGCCCGGCACGGCGGGGACCCGGACGTCGCCGACCGGCTCGCCGCGGCCTGCGCCGGACTCCAGAGCCTGGCCGCCGCCGTCGCCGCCGAGATCCCGCTGAGCGACGGCCGGATGCGGCTCGTCGTCATCGAGGTCGGAGGCGGCTTCTTCTACCTGATGGAGGCCGGCACGGGCGCCTATCTCGCGGTCCTCGCCGACGACACGGTGGACGCGGGACTGGTCGGCGCCCGGATGCGGGACATGGTGGTCCGGATCGGCGCCCATCTCACCAGCCCGCCACGCCATGACGGGCAGGCCGGATGACCCCGCCTCCCCGACGCGAACGCCGTACGCCCGAAGCGGACGTGGGGGACCCGGAACGGCTGTACGTGATCACCGGAGGTCCGGACGGCGCCGAACGGGCCCCGCTCGACCTGGTCACGATGATCGTGGCACAGGTGGAACCGTCACCGACCTTCCAGCCGGAGCAGGCCGCCATCCTGCGGCTCTGCCACCGGCCGCTCTCCGTGGCCGAGATCTCCGCGTATCTCAGCCTCCCCTTCAGCGTGGTGACCGCGCTGCTGACCGAACTCCTCGCGACCGAGCTGGTCGAATCGCGCGCGCCCATCGTCCGCGCCGCGCTTCCCGACCGGTCCCTTCTCGAAGCGGTGATGCATGGACTCCAGAAACTCTGACACGATCACCGGCCCCAGGACCGAGGACATCCTGCCCACCACCGCCACCTCGGCGGTGAAGATCGTGATCGTGGGCGGCTTCGGGGTGGGCAAGACGACGATGGTCGGCTCCGTCAGCGAGATCAGGCCCCTCACCACCGAGGAGACCATGACCCAGGCCGGGGTGGGGGTGGACGACAACCGCGGGGTGGAGAGCAAGACCGCCACCACCGTCGCCATGGACTTCGGCCGGATCAGCATCACCGAACACCTGGTGCTCTACCTCTTCGGCACCCCCGGCCAGGAGCGCTTCTGGTTCCTGTGGAACGGCCTCTTCGAAGGCGCCCTGGGCGCGGTGGTCCTCGTCGACACCCGCCGCCTCGAAGTCAGCTTCGACGTGATCGGACGCCTGGAGGAGCGCGGCGTCCCGTTCGTCGTCGCCGTCAACACCTTCCCGGACGCGCCGCACCACCCCGTCGAGGCCCTGCGCGCCGCGCTCGACCTGCCGGAAGAGGTGCCGATGGTCGACTGCGACGCACGGCTGCGAGCGTCGAGCCGCGATGTGCTGCTGACGCTGATGAGCTATCTGCACCAGCTCGCCGCGCCCCCCGGCTGAGCGGCCGCCCGGCGGAGCACCCCTCCCGCTTCCGGCCAGGCCCGCCCCCGTACCACCCCCTTCTCTCCCGACCCCCTCCCTGGAGCCACCGTGACCTCCCCGTTTCCCCACCTCCCCGGGCCGGACGGCCAGGGAGCGCCGCCCCCCGGCTGCCCCGCCCACGGGCTGTCCGGCACCGCGCTCCCCGGCACCGGCCTGCCCACCGGGCGCGTGAACGGCACGGGCCCCGGCGCGGACGGCGCTCCCGTCGGGGCCGGCGCTCCCGTCGGGGCCGGAGCGCCGCCCGCCGGGCTGCGCCGGCTGTACGGGCCCGAGGCCGAGAACGACCCGATGGGCCTGTACGAGAAACTGCGCGCCGAACACGGATCCGTGGCGCCCGTACTCCTGCACGGCGACGTCCCCGCCTGGCTCGTCCTCGGCCACAGCGAGAACCTGCACATGACGCGGACGCCCTCGCAGTTCTCCCGGGACTCCCGCCGCTGGCGCGCCCTGCACGACGGCAGCGCGCCGCCCGACCACCCCCTGGCGCCGATCTTCACCTGGCAGCCCATCTGCGTCTTCGCCGACGGCGCGGACCACGAACGCCTGCGCGGCGCGGTCACCGACTCGATCGCGCGCATCGACCACCGGGGCGTACGCCGCTACATCAACCGCTACAGCAACCGGCTGGTCAACGAGTTCTGCCAGGCGGGGCGGGCCGATCTCGTCAGCAGCTTCGCCGAACACCTGCCCATGATGGTGATGGCGCAGATCATCGGCATGCCGGAGGAGTACAACGAGCGGCTGGTCCAGGCCGCCCGCGACATGATCAAGGGCACCGCCACCGCCAACGAGAGCAACGCGTATGTGATGTCGGCCCTGACCCGGCTGGTCAAGCGGCGCCGTATCGCGCCGGAGGAGGACTTCGCGACCTGGCTCACCCAGCATCCGGCGGGGCTGACGGACGACGAGGTGAGCCAGCATCTGCGGCTGGTGCTCATCGCGGCGTACGAGACCACCGCCAACCTGATCGCCAACGCCCTGCGCATGGTGCTCACCGACCCCCGGTTCCGCGCCCAGTTGAGCGGCGGCCACATGACCCTGCCGGAGGCCGTCGAGCAGACCCTCTGGGACGAGCCGCCGTTCACCACGATCTTCGGCCGCTGGGCGGTCGGCGACACCGAACTCGGCGGGCAGCAGATCAAGGCGGGCGACGCGCTGGTCGTCGGGATCGCGGCGGCCAACGTGGACCCGGTGGTACGGCCCGACCTCGACGCGTCCATGCGGGGCAACCGCGCGCATCTCGCGTTCAGCGGCGGCCCGCACGAGTGTCCGGGACAGGACATCGGACGCGCCATCGCCGACACCGGGATCGACGCGCTGCTGCTGCGCCTGCCGGACCTCCAGCTCGCGGTGGAGGAACACCATCTGCGCTGGAGCGCGGCGCTGATGTCCCGTCAGTTGCGTGAGCTGCCCGTGACGTTCGCGCCCCGGCCGCCCCAGGACGTCACCGGGCCGCCGAACGCGACCTCCCCCGTCCCGCGCCCCCGGTGGCAGGTGGACTCGCCCTCGCCCGGCACCGTACCGACCGCGGCGTACGTCCCGGTGGCGACGACGCCGTCCGCTCCGGACGGGGGAGCGGAGCCGGTGGCACCGGATCCGGCCCTGGCTCAGGCACCGGCCCTGGCTCAGGCACCGGCCCCGGTGCCGGAGCAGCGTACGGGGACCAGCGCGCCCCGGCGGGCGTGGGGGGCCGTGGCCCGCTGGTGGCGCGGGTACTGACCGGGAGCCGTACGGGAACAGGGGGACGGGGGCGGGTCAGCGGGCCGGGGCGAGCTGGTCCCACCACCAGGCGATCGTCGGGACGGGAAGCGGCTCCGCGCTGTTGTCGGCCGGCTGCTGCTTCCACCAGCCGCCGGTCGGTGTCCGCGGACCCGACGACGTGGTGTAGCGGGGGCAGCGCGAGGCCCAGTCGAGATGGCCCCTGACGAACTGGGCGAGCCCCCGCACATAGCGGCGCAGCCCGTCGTCCGCCTCCGCGACGACCTGGGTGGACAGCCGCTCGAAGAGCACCATCACCCGGTCCCGCATCGCCACGACCCGGACCAGGGCGTGCTGTGCGTCGCACCCCTGTTCCTGGCGGACCACATCGATCAGATTGAGGTCGTCGTCCGCCCGCTCCAGCTCCTTGTTGCGGGAGTAGAGGTCGTTGTCCCAGCTCACCAGCGTCCAGGTGATCTCCGTGAGGGCCCGTACGCGCGGGTCCTGGAGGTCCTCGTCGGAGACCGAGAAACCCCCGACGATCTCGATCATCGCGGTGGACGGCGCCATCCCGATGGCCCGCATCCACAGCGTGACGTAGTCGTCGAGGGAGGGCAGCCGGGCGTCGCGCCGCCAGGACGCCTCCCAGGCCAGCCCCGAGGTGTAGACGCGCATCGCCTCGACCACCCGGCGGAGCTGGCCGGCCGAGGCGTACGGCTCCAGATCCCGCCGGATCCCGCGCAGCGCCGCGGTGTGCGGCGAGTCGTCGGCCGAGCGCGCCTCCGGCGCCTCCAGGGCGCGCATGATGCGCGAGGTCTCCCGGGACAGCAGATCCGCCGTCGCCGCCGACTCGTCGCAGACCCCGTCGTCCAGGGAGAAGAGGACGGCGTGCAACTTGGCCATCAGCGCGAGGGGTTCGAGCTGTCCGTACGGCATCGTCGACGCGGCCAGTCCGCCGAAGTCGCACAGGGCGAGACGTTTGAGCTGCCGTTCGTCGTGGTCGAGCCGTTGCCCGCGCATCCACTGCACGGTCCGGTCGTTGAGGGCGTCACCGGAGCGGTGTCGGGCGGGCGGAACCGGGCAGTAGAACGGCACCGCCGGGAGCTGCTGAGCCAGGCGCTGTTCCGAGACACAGGTCACGATCGGCCTCCAGTTGCGGGGACGGGCGTAGTGCGGGGCGCTGACGAGGCGCGATGGTGTGGGTGCGAGGCGTAGTGGAGCGTATCTGGCCATGTCGGATCGTCAATACCAGTGCATGTGCCCGCCGTCTGGCCGGAATTGACTGATTGTGAGCTGTCCTGATCAAGCTGGTGCGGGTTCCGGTGAGCACCGCGGGAGACCGCGGTACGCCCCCCTGGTACGGACTTCCCCGCGCGGCCACGCGCCGTCATCCGCCTCCTCGCCACGCCCCGGTCGGCGCCCGCGGCGGGGCCACGGGGACGTTTTCGTCACGGCCCGTGTGCGGACCGTGCGGAATCGACCAGTCTCCGGATCGCTGACACTACGTCAATCGACGGTCCCGTCAGCAGACGAACGCACCCGATCCGTCTCCACCGGGTTGTCGCCCTCCGGCGCCGGCCGGGGTCAGGGCCGGGCGCGGAAGCGGCGGAAGAAGGCGCGGACGTCGTCGACGAAGAGGGCGGGCTGCTCCAGGGCGGCGAAGTGGCCGCCGCGGTCGAACTCCGTCCAGTGGACGACGGGATGGTCCCGCTCGGCCAGCCGCCGCACCGGGCGGGCGAGATCGCCGCCGAAGACCGCGACACCGACCGGAGTGGGGTACTGCTCGGACGCGGGACCGGAAGGAGCACTGGTGTGCGGGGACCGGGCGTGTTCCCAGTACAGCCGGGCGGACGAACTCGCCGTACGGGTCAGCCAGTAGAGCATCACGTCGGTCAGCATCCGGTCGCGTCCCACCGCGTCCTCCGGCACCGACGCCGAGTCCGTCCACTCGGCGAACTTCTCCACGATCCAGGCGAGTTGGCCGACGGGCGAGTCGGTGAGCGCGTACCCGAGGGTCTGCGGGCGGGTGCTCTGGAGCGCCGCGTACCCCGACATCCCGGCGAACGCGGTGGCCGTACGGCGCAGCCGCTCCCGGTCGTCGTCGCCGAGCGCGGCGGCCACGGCCGGATCCTCGGGCGCCGGTGTCAGCAGGGTGTTGACATGGACGCCGACCACATGGGCGGCGTCCACCCGGCCCAGTTCGAGGGTGATCGCATGGCCCCAGTCGCCGCCCTGCGCCCCGTAACGGTCATGGCCGAGCCGCCGCATCAGCTCCGCCCACGCCCTCGCGACGCGGCGGACGTCCCAGCCGGGGCCGGTGGTCGGGCCGGACAGCCCGTAGCCGGGGAGCGAGGGGATCACGAGATCGAACGCGTCGCCGCCGGCCGACGGCGGGGGGTCCGTGAGCGGCCCGATCACATCGAGGAACTCGACCACCGAACCGGGCCAGCCATGGGTGAGCAGCAGCGGCAGCGCACCGGGCCGGGGCGAACGGATGTGCAGGAAGTGCACGGTGGCGCCGTCGATCTCCGTGGTGAACTGCGGGAAGCCGTTCAGCTCGGCCTCCTGGGCGCGCCAGTCGTAGCCGTCGGCCCAGTACGCGGCCAGCTCCTTGAGGTAGCCGAGCGGCACGCCCTGGGACCATCCGTCGCCGGTGGCCGCGTCGGGCCAGCGGGTCGCCGCCAGCCGGGCGGAGAGTTCGTCCAGCTCCCGCTGCGGTACGGCGAGGGTGAACGGGGTGAGCGCGACGGACGCGGACGAGGCGGGGGAGGACGGGAAGGTGTTCATGGGCGGTTCCTGTCGTCGTCGTGCCGGACCGCGTTCCCGGTGGCGGCCGGGGCGTCGGCGGGGCCACCGTCGGCGCGCTCGTCGTCGGGGCCGCCCGCCAGGGCCCGCGCGGCCGCCACTTCCGTATCGTCCCAGCCGATCGAGCCGGTCCGCATCCCCTGACATGGCGGTGGGCCCCTTCCGGAGAAGGAGCCCACCGTCATGGAGCGCGCCGCTCCCGTCCCCACGGTGCGGCGCGGACGGACCGTCGTCATCCGCTCGGAACGACGGTCCGCCGGTCAGGGGTGTGCGCCGGTCCGCAGACCGAGCGCGGGAAAGACCGCGGCCTCCAGGAACCGCGTGAGATACGCCTCGTCCGCGTACTGTCCGTCCGTCGTGGGCCGCGCGCGCATCACGCCGATGAGCTGGGCGGCCACGAACTCGATGGCGGGGTTGTCCGCGGCCAGCTCGCCCCGGTCCACGGCGCGCTCCAGCATGGCGCCGATGGCCGTGATCTCCGGTTCGATGAGCGTCTCCCGCAGCGCCAGCAGCAGCTCCGGGTTCTGGAACGCGGCATGGCTGAGCGCGTGCAGCAGCGCGGTGTCGCGCCCCGCTCCGAGCGCCGCCACCCGGACCGCCGCCCTCAGGTCGCCCTCCAGGCCGCCGGTGTCGACGTCCGCGAGCAGCGCGCACCGGGTACCGCGCAGCGCGGCGGCGACGAGCTGCGGCTTCGTACGCCACTGCCGGTAGAGCGTGGACTTTCCGCAACGGGAGCGGGCGGCCACGCCTTCCATGGTGAGGGCGTCGTAGCCGCTCTCCCTGAGCAGGTCGAGGGCCGCCTCGTACAACTCCCGCTCCCGTTCCGGGGTGATCTTGGAGCGGCGCTGTGGCGTCATCGTCTCTCCTCGGCTCTCGCGTGCTCACGCATCGATACGGCAGTGTACCGATACGCCAGTGTACCGAAACGGATTCGTTTCGGTACACTGGCGTATCGATAGGGCGGGGTGCAGACCCCGCCGCCGTACCACCACGTCGTCCCCGGGCGCCGTGTCGTCCACCCAAGGGGGTCGGGTGCACCTCAACACCCGCACTGGGCCCGCCGAACGGAAGCAGAACCCTTCCGCCCGACCGCCCCTCGCGGCAGAGCCGGTGTCCGTCGCCACCCGGCTGCCGGAACCGGCGGCGGCCCGGTGAGCGCCGCGATGACGGTCGCGGTGGCGCTCTCCCTGCTCTCCGCCGTCGCCTACGCGTGCGCCGCCGTCGCGCAGGAACGTCTCGCCGCCCGTACGGGGCAGGGCGTGCCGCTCCTCACCCTGCTGCGCAGGGGCGCCTGGTGGTCGGCCGTCGGGCTCAACGCGACCGGTGCGCTGCTGCATGTCGTGGCGCTGACGTACGGCCCGCTCACGGTCGTCCAGCCGCTGGGCGCGCTCACGCTCGTCGCCGCCGTACCGCTGGGTGCCCGGCGTGCCGGGCGTCAGGTCGGCAGGGGCGAGTGGCGCGGTACGGCGCTCACGCTGGCCGGTCTCGCGATCATCCTGCTGACGGCCGCGGGCGCCGCCCCCGAGCGCACGCTCTCCCTGCCGCAGGCGCTCGGTGTCGCGGGCGTCGCGATGGCCCTGGTCGCCCTGCTGACCAGGCCGGGAGCCCGTCCTGGGCTGCGCCACGCGGCGGCCTCCGGAATCATCTCGGGCGTCGCCTCCGCCCTCACCCAGACGGTCACGGTCGCCGCCACGGAGCGCGACGGGGGTACCGGCGCGCTGCCGCTCTGGCAGGTGGGAGCCGTGGCCCTGGTCGTCGCCGCCTTCGCCTCGGGCGGCCTGCTGCTCTCGCAGACGGCCTACCGCGGCGGTCTCGGCGCCCCGCTCGCGGTGCTGACGCTGGCCAACCCGGTCGCCGCGTCCGTCATAGGTCTGGCGCTGCTGGGCGAAGGACTCCAGGGCGGCGCGTGGGGCATCGCCGCCGCGCTGGTGGGCGCCGTGGTCGCGGGCCGGGGCGTGGTGCTCCTGACCCGTACGGCCGCCGAGGTGGCACGGACGGCGGATCCGGCGGCGGCGGAAGCGCCGACGGGCGGAACCGCGGCGGTCGGCACCGCCGCCGCAGCGTACGGGCCTGCGGCGGACCGGGCGGCTGCTCCCGGGCCGGCGGCGCGGGAACCCGCCCAGGACGCCCCCGTCCGCACGTACCGCGCCCCCGCCCTCCGCGCCGGACGCCGCCGTCGGCTCCTGGCCGGCGCCACCCGGTCGGCCGCGTCCCGGCGCGCGGTCTGTCCCGCACCCCCTGTGACCTCTCCGCGCCCCGAGCCGTACGCCGCGCACGCCCCCGTACCGGCCGACCAGGAAGGGGCGGGGCCCACCGGGCCCACCGGGCGCGTACCGCGCCAGCGGCGGCTCCTTCGGCGTTCCCGGAGCGCCGTATGAGGCCGGTGCTGGGCCACCGCGTGAGGTCGCTGTGGCCCGTGCGAGGCCACCGCGTGAGGCCGGCGTGAAGCTGCGCTGTGGGGCCGCTTAAGAAATCCTCGATGGACCGGAACGGTCGAGGTCGGCACATTGGAGTCGATCACCGCACGACGCTCACCGCACGACGATCCACCCAGATCGGCCACCGCGCGGTACCACCGTTCTTCAGCACCATCACCCCCGGGAGCCGCGCCCCATGAAGGCACTTGTCAAACAGAAGGCCGAGCCGGGGCTGTGGCTCATGGACGTCCCCGAGCCGGAGACCGGCGACGGCGACGTGCTGATCAAGGTGGCCCGTACCGGTATCTGCGGCACCGATCTGCACATCCGCG
This sequence comes from Streptomyces sp. NPDC059142, assembly GCF_042755665.1. NCBI lineage: Bacteria > Bacillati > Actinomycetota > Actinomycetes > Kitasatosporales > Streptomycetaceae > Streptomyces > Streptomyces sp. NPDC059142. The sequence continues at coordinate 64,912 of NZ_JBHZDA010000005.1, read as the reverse complement.
CCTGGGACGGCTGGGCCCAGCAGGCCGTCACCACGCCCCGGGTCCTCGGCCACGAGTTCGTCGGTGAGGTCGTCGCCGTCGGCGCCGCCGTCCGGGAGATCGCCGTGGGCGACCTGGTCAGCGGCGAGGGCCACCTCGTCTGCGGCACGTGCCGCAACTGCCTCGCGGGCCGCCGCCACCTCTGCCGCAGTACGGTCGGCCTCGGCGTCGGACGGGACGGGGCGTTCGCCGAGTACGTCGCCCTGCCCGCCTCGAACGTCTGGGTCCACCGCTCCGACATCGACCTCGACATCGCCGCGATCTTCGACCCGTTCGGCAACGCCGTGCACACCGCGCTCTCCTTCCCGCTCGTCGGCGAGGACGTGCTGATCACCGGCGCGGGCCCGATCGGGATCATGGCCGCCGCCGTCGCCCGGCACGCCGGGGCGCGCCATGTCGCGATCACCGACGTCAGCCCCTACCGCCTGGAACTGGCCCGCAAGGCCGGCGCCACCCTCGCCCTCGACGTCTCCGCCCCCGGCAGCGGTATCGCGGAGGCGCAGCGCCGGCTCGGCCTCAAGGAGGGCTTCGACATCGGGCTGGAGATGTCGGGCCGCCCCGAGGCGCTGCGCGACATGGTCGACAACATGACCCACGGCGGCCGGATCGCCATGCTCGGCCTGCCCGCCGAGGAGTTCGCGGTCGACTGGTCGAAGATCGTCACCTCGATGATCACCATCAAGGGCATCTACGGCCGGGAGATGTTCGAGACCTGGTACGCGATGACCGTGCTCCTCGAAGGCGGGCTCGACCTCACCCCCGTCATCACGGGAAGCTACGGATACCAGGACTTCGAGGCCGCCTTCGACGAGGCGGCGACCGCCCGCAGCGGCAAGATCATCCTCGACTGGACCGGCTGAGCCCGGCCGCACCGCCTCGGCGGCGCGGCCGGACCTGCCGGCCCCCGCGAGCGCCCCGCAGAAGCACGCAGAAGCCCACAGAACGCACAGGGAGCCCCCATGTACGGGTCCGTCCGGGACGAACTGTCCGCCACCCTCGACGAGATCCGCGCCGCCGGTCTCTTCAAGCCCGAGCGCGTGATCTCCACCCCGCAGAGCGCCTCCGTCGCCGTCGCGGCGGGCGGCGCGTCCGGCGACGTACTCAACTTCTGCGCCAACAACTACCTGGGCCTCGCCGACCACCCCGATGTCGTCGCCGCCGCCAAGGACGCGCTCGACCGCTGGGGCTACGGCATGGCCTCCGTACGGTTCATCTGCGGCACCCAGGAGATCCACAAGGAGCTGGAGCAGCGGCTGTCCGCGTTCCTCGGCCAGGAGGACACGATCCTCTACTCCTCCTGCTTCGACGCCAACGGCGGCGTCTTCGAGACCCTGCTCGGCCCGGAGGACGCCGTCATCTCCGACGCCCTCAACCACGCCAGCATCATCGACGGCATCCGGCTCTCCAAGGCCCGCCGGCTGCGCTACGCCAACCGTGACCTCGCCGAGCTGGAGACCCGGCTCAAGGAGGCGCAGGACGCCCGGCGCCGGCTGATCGTCACGGACGGCGTGTTCTCCATGGACGGATACGTCGCCCCGCTCGCCGAGATCTGCGACCTCGCCGACCGCTACGACGCCCTCGTCATGGTCGACGACTCGCACGCCGTGGGCTTCGTCGGCCCCGGCGGGCGCGGTACGCCCGAACTGCACGGGGTGCTGGACCGGGTCGACATCCTCACCGGCACCCTCGGCAAGGCGCTCGGCGGCGCCTCCGGCGGCTATGTCGCCGCGCGCGCCGAGATCGTCGCCCTGCTGCGCCAGCGCTCCCGCCCCTACCTCTTCTCGAACTCCCTCGCCCCGGTGATCGCCGCCGCCTCCCTCACGGTGCTCGACCTGCTGGAGAGCGCCGGTGAGCTGCGGGAACGGCTGAACGCCAACACCCGGCTCTTCCGTACGAGGATGACCGAGGCCGGGTTCGAGATCCTGCCCGGCGACCACCCCATCGCCCCGGTCATGATCGGCGACGCGGCCGAGGCGGGCCGGATGGCGGAACTGCTGCTGGAGCGCGGCGTGTACGTGATCGGCTTCTCGTACCCCGTGGTGCCGATGGACCGCGCCCGGATCAGGGTGCAGCTCTCCGCCGCGCACTCCACCGAGGACGTGGAGCGGGCGGTCCGCGCCTTCACCGAGGCGCGGGACGTCATGAAGAACGAGGGCTGACGGGACGGGGCGGGTACGGGCGCGGGACGGGGCGGTCCGGTGGCGCGCGGGCGACCTGGCAGGATGGCGCGGGTGATCGACCCACGCCGGCTGCGCGTCCTGCGGGCCGTCGCGGAGCACCGTACGGTGACCGCCGCGGCCGCCGCGCTCTATCTGACCCCCTCGGCCGTCTCCCAGCAGCTCGCCGCGCTGGAGCAGGAGACCGGCCACTCTCTGCTGACCCGCAGCGGCCGGGGCGTCCGGCTGACCGCCGCCGGGGAGATCCTGCTCGCCCACGCGCACGAGGTCCTCGCCCAGCTCGAACGGGCCGAGGCGGAGCTGGCCGCGTACGCGGGCGGCACGGCCGGCGAGGTCACGGTCGCCGCGTTCGCCACCGGTATCGCGGAGGTGCTGGCCCCGGCCCTGCGGCAGCTCGCCGGGGAGCACCCCGGCATCCGGGTGCGGGTACGGGACGCCGAGGGCGACGAGAGCCTGCCGCTGGTGCTCGACGGCGAGGCGGACGTGGCCGTCGCGGTCGAGTACCGGGGCGCCCCGCGCGAGGACGACCTGCGGCTCTCCCGGGTGGCGCTGTACGCGGAGCCCTTCGACGCGGTGCTGCCCGCCGCCCATCCGCTGGGTCTCGAAGCGGAGGTCACGCTCGACGGTCTCGCCGACAGCGACTGGATCGGCCCCTACCCGGGCAACCCCTGCCACGACGTCATACAGCTCGCCTGCGAACTGGCCGGCTTCCAGCCCCGTCTGGCGCACTCCTCGGACGACTTCCGCGCGGTGGTCGCGCTGGCGGGCGCGGGCGCGGGGGTGGCGCTCGTGCCGCGCTCGGCGCTGCGCGGCATGGAGCTGAAGGGCACGGTCGTACGCCCGGTGGTGGGCCCGGCCGCGACCCGCCGCGTCTTCGCCGCCGTACGCCGGGGCGCGCAGGACCATCCGCTGATCCGCCCGGTCCTGGCGGCGCTGTCGCTGGCGGCGGCCGGGGTGACGACGGGCTGAGCGCCGGAGGGCCCGCGCCGCCCGGCCGGGCGGGAGCGGCCGGGAAGGGTCAGCCGAGCAGGACCAGCAGGAGCACCAGGACGGTCAGGGCGCCGGCCGTGGCGCCCGAGGCGCGCAGCAGCAACTGCCGGGACGGTACGCGGGTCACCGTGAGTCCGCGCTCGTCGGGGAGCACGTAGAAGACCCAGTTCGGCTGGTTCACCAGCTTCAGCCGGGTCAGCCGCAGGCTCCGGACGCTCACCTCCCGCGCGATCTCCCTGGTGTCGCGGGCGAGATGGCCCTCCAGGGAGCGCCGGTGGATCCGGTCGACGCCGTCCGGCACCGAGAACGGGTCGCCCCCCGCCGTGGTCAGTTCGCGCCAGTCGGCCGTACGCCGGTCGAGCCGGTGACGGACCTGGCGGGGCCAGCTCCGTCTGGGCAGCGCCAGAGCGGTGGCGGACGGCCTGCGCCGGACGACCCCGCGGACCCAGCGGACGACGCTGCCCTTGCCGCCGCACTGCTTGTGCTCGATACGGCGGGAGCCCCGGCACTCCTCGCACTGGACGACATGGCTGCCGCCGCACGTGGTGCAGGCGATGACGCCCCGGCCCCGGCAGCTCGCGCAGGCCGCCTCCTTGCGGCGGCAGCGGGCACAGGTGGTCCTCGGCGGCGCTTCGGCGCCGCGGACGGGCCGTGCGGCGGGCGCCACCGGGGGCTTCCCGCCCGGCCCGGGTTTCCCGCCCGGCGCCGGCTTCCCGGTGCCCGCGCGCCGGGCCGGGGGATCGCGCGGTACGTCCGGGCAGTGGGCGCACGAGCCGACCCCGAGGCACTCCGGGCAGAGCGCCGTCTCGGGGTCGGGGCACTGGTGGCTGCCGCGCCCCTCGCAACCGGTGCAGGCGATACGGCCGTTGTCGCAGCTACAGATGATCTCCCGGTCGGAGCCCTCGCGGACCAGCTCCAGCGTCAGCCGCTCGTGGGCGTCCTTCGGGGCCGCCAGGACATGGTCGCGCAGCTCGTCCCGGTAGCGGGGGCGGCCGGACAGATCGAGCGGTCCGTGGTGCTCGGCGTCCTCCTCCTCGCGGGTCTCGACACACCGGACCGTCCGGGCCCGCAGGAGCTGATGGCGCTCGATCTTCCGTACACCCTCCACCAGTTCGCGGTGGGGATGGCGCGTGCGGCGGTTGCCGCCGCCGTACGCGAGGACGGCTTCGAGGAGCGCTTCCTCGGACGGCTCCTGGCCGGGACGCGGCGACCCGGTACCGAACGCGGCCTTCTCGTACGGTCCTTCCCGGGACGGTCCTTCCCCGGACGTCTCATACGCGGACGGTTCGTCTCCGTACGGTTCTCTTCCGGACGGTGCGTCGGACATGGCCGGTTCCCCTCCCCGACGCGGGCCGCGCCCGCACTGAGCGCAGCGTAAGGGGGCGGCCGACGCCCCCTCAAGTGGCGTGCGGGGGCGCTCGTCGGTGCGCGCCGGGGCGCGTACGATCCGTCCTGCCGCGGGGCGCGGGCCTCTCCCGGGTCAGGCCAGCAGGCTCGGCGCCGCCTTGTCCAGCACCGCGCCCACCCGCTCCCAGGTCTCCATGTCCCGCTCCACCGGCTCCAGTTCGGTGCCCTCGCCCGCGTTCCACGCCGTCGCCACCGCCACCGGGTCCTCACCCGTCGCCGCACCGGCGGCGAGCGCGGCGGCGCCGAGGGCGACGAGTTCGCCGCCCGCCGGCACGATCAGCGGCCGGCCCGAGAGGCGCCGTACGGTCTCCACCCACATCCGGCCCTGGGCGCCGCCGCCCACCAGCCGCATCGGGCGCCCCGCCACCTCCGGGTCGGCCGGGTCGAGCCCGCACGCGCGCGAGACCTCGTCCAGGGCGCGCAGAACGGTGACGACGGCTCCCTCGTACGCGGCGCCCAGGAGCTGCTGCGCCGTGGTGTCGTGGCGCAGCCCGGTCAGCAGTCCGGACGCGGCCGGCAGATCGGGGGTGCGCTCCCCGTCGAGATACGGCAGGACGACGGCCTCGCCGCCGGGCACCGCGTCCTCCCGGTCGAGCCGGAGCAGCGCAGCCACCTTGTCCACGGCCAGCGTGCAGTTGAGGGTGCAGGCCAGCGGCAGATACGTACCGTCGGCCGCGGCGAACCCCGCGAGCGCGGCGGACGCCGGACGGGTACGGGTGGCGGCGAAGACGGTGCCCGAGGTGCCCAGGGAGAGTACCGGGTGGTCGAGCAGCCCGGCGCCGCCCAGGCCCAGACCGACCGCCGCGCTCATGTTGTCGCCGGTGCCCGCGGCGACCGCGACCCCGGCGGGCAGGCCGAGTTCGGCCGCCGCCCCGGCCGTCAGCGAGCCGACCCGGGTGGCCCCGGTGGCCGCGACGGCGGGCAGCAGCGCCGGGTCGAGACCGAGGAGCGCGAGCAGTTCCTCGTCGTAGCCGCCGGTCGCCGTCGAGTACCAGCAGGTCCCCGAGGCGTCGCCCGGGTCCGTCGCCGCGACCCCGGACAGCCGTTCGGTGAGGAAGTCGTGGGGGAGCCTGACGGCCGCCGCCGCGCCCGCCACGGCGGGGTCGTTCTCCCGCAGCCACTGCCACTTCGAGGCCGTCATCGAGGCCACCGGCACCGAACCCGTACGCGCCGTCCAGGCGTCGGGGCCGCCGAGCGCCTCGGTGAGCGCGGCGGCCTGCGGGGCGGAGCGGGTGTCGTTCCACAGCAGCGCGGGACGCAGCGGCCTGCCGCCGCGGTCCAGCACCACCAGTCCGTGCTGCTGTCCGGCGACCGCGATCCCGGTCACGGCCGAGGGCGCCGCACCGGACTCCTTCAGCCCGGCGGCGACCGCCTCGCGCAGGGCGTCCCACCAGACCTCCGGGTCGCTCTCCCGGGCCCCGCCCTCGCCGGTCACCCGGTGCGGGGCACGGCCCACGGCGAGCAGCCGACCGGTGGCGGCGTCGGTGAAGGCCGCTTTCGTGGACTGCGTGGAGCTGTCCACGCCGATCACGACCGGGCTCTGCGACATGGGCGTACCTCTTCCGAGCAGCGGTTTTGGACGTCGGGAGAACAAATTACGCGATGGGGCGGCGCACGGGAACCGTCCGGCCGATCATCGCTCCCGGCCGGAAGCGGGTGCGCCCCCGGTGCGGAGTCGGCGCGGATGCGGCGTGGGGCTTCACCGCGCGGCGACCGGCATGCATTATTAGTCATGTCAGGAAACAAAAAGGTTTCGGCGCGCGCCGGACCTGAGGTATCGAAGGCGGCCAGAGCATGACGGAACGCTTCACCCCCACCCCTGAGGACAAGTTCAGCTTCGGTCTCTGGACGGTGGGCTGGCAGGGCAGGGACCCCTTCGGGGACGCGACGCGCCCGGCCCTCGACCCCGTCGAGTCCGTGCAGCGCCTCGCCGAACTCGGCGCGTACGGCGTGACGTTCCACGACGACGACCTGATCCCGTTCGGCTCCTCCGACACCGAACGCGAGTCGCACGTCAAGCGCTTCCGGCAGGCTCTGGACGCCACCGGGATCGTCACCTCCATGGTCACCACCAACCTCTTCACCCACCCCGTCTTCAAGGACGGCGCCTTCACCGCCAACGACCGCGACGTCCGCCGCTACGCGCTGCGCAAGACGCTGCGCAACATCGACCTCGCCGCCGAGCTGGGCGCCAAGACCTTTGTGGCGTGGGGCGGGCGCGAGGGCGCGGAGTCCGGCGGTGCCAAGGAAGTACGGGCCGCGCTCGACCGGATGAAGGAGGCGTTCGACCTCTTCGGCGAGTACGTCACCGAGCAGGGGTACGACCTGCGTTTCGCCATCGAGCCCAAGCCGAACGAGCCGCGCGGCGACATCCTGCTGCCCACCGTCGGCCACGCCCTGGCCTTCATCGAGCGGCTGGAGCGCCCCGAACTGTTCGGGGTCAACCCGGAGGTCGGCCACGAGCAGATGGCCGGGCTGAACTTCCCGCACTCCATCGCCCAGGCCCTGTGGGCGGACAAGCTCTACCACATCGACCTCAACGGCCAGAACGGCATCAAGTACGACCAGGACCTGCGCTTCGGCGCCGGTGATGTGCGCGCCGCCTTCTGGCTGGTGGACCTGCTGGAGAGCGCGGGCTGGGACGGCACCAGGCACTTCGACTTCAAGCCGCCGCGCACCGAGGACTTCGACGGGGTCTGGGCCTCCGCCGCGGGCTGCATGCGCAACTACCTGATCCTCAAGGAGCGGGCCGCCGCCTTCCGCGCCGACCCGCTGGTCCAGGAGGCGCTGCGGGCCTCGCGCGTGGACGAGCTGGCGCAGCCCTCCGCCGCCGACGGGGTGGCCGGACTGCTGGCGGACCGTGCCGCGTACGAGGAGTTCGACGTCGAGGCCGCCGCCGCGCGCGGAATGGCGTTCGAGCACCTGGACCAGCTCGCGATGGACCATCTGCTCGGGGCCCGCTGACCCGGCGGACCGGGGCGTGCGGACGCCGGACGGATCCCCGCGGGGGCCGTCCGGCGTCAGCCGTCCCCGTCGCGCCTCTCGCGCCTGTCGCTCCCGGCGTCGTGCCCGGTCCCGGAGCCCCCGTCGCTCCTGTTGTCGTACCTGGTTCCGGAGCCGCCGTCGCTCCCGTTGTCGTGCCCGGTCCCGGAGCCGCCGTCGCTCCTGTCGCTCCCGTCGTGGTCCCGCCCGCTGTCGTCCCGCCGTACGTGCGCCACGGGGTCGGCCAGCACCGCCCGTACCACCAGCGCCGCCCCGCCGCGCGCCGCGTCCCCCGCCGAGGAGGACGCGCGCAGCCGCCCGCTGCCGCGCGGCCACAGGCCCGACACCACCCGCGCCGTCAGCTCCCGGTCGGCGGCGGGCGACAGCCAGGGCATCAGCTCCCGGTAGATCCCGCCGAGCACGACGGCGTCCGGGTCGAGGAGGTTCACCGCCCCCGACAGCACCCGGCCCAGCATCGTCCCGGCCCGCCCGATCGCCGCCAGGGCCGCCGCGTCGCCCCGTCGCGCCCGGCGCTCCAGCTCCGCCACGCCCGGCACGCCGGCGTTCTCGTCGATGCCCGCCGCCCGCAGCAGCGCCGACTGGCCCGCGTACTGCTCCAGGCACCCCCGGGCGCCGCACCGGCAGAGCGGTCCGTCCGCGTCGGCGACCACATGGCCGATCTCACCGGCGAACCCATGGGCCCCGCGCAGGAGTTCACCGTCCAGCACCAGCGCCCCGCCGACGCCGATCTCACCGGTCAGATAGAGGAACGTACGGAGTCCTCCCGGGCTGCCGAACCACAGCTCGGCCAGCGCCGCGAGATTGGCCTCGTTCTCCGAGCGCACCGGAAGCTCCGGCGCCGTGGGACGCAGCCCGGCCAGGGCGCGCGCGAACAGGGCCTGCGCGGGCACCCGGTTCCAGCCGAGGTTCGGCGCCTGGCGCACCGTTCCCCCCGACACCAGCCCCGGCAGGGCGAGTTGGACGCCCACCGGGTGCAGACCCTGTTCCGCCGCGGACTCCAGGGTGCGCGCGGCGATCCGGGCGCCCCGGGCCAGCACCTCGGCGGGCTCCGTGCCGCGGTTGTCGAGGTGTTCGGTCAGCCGCACCCGGTCGGTGCCGGACAGATCGACCACGCACACCGACACGTAGTCGATGTTGATCTCCACGCCGATCCCGGCGGGGCCCGAACGCGTCACCTTCAGCACGGTGCCGGGCCGCCCGGCCTGCCCGCTGAAGGTCTTGCCGGACTCGGAGAGGAATCCGCTCTCCATCAACTGCTCGACCAGGGAGGAGACCGCCGCCCGGGTCAGCCCGACGCGCGCCGCCACCCCGGCCCGGGTCGTCTCGCCCTCGTCCCGTACCGCCCGCAGTACCAGGCTCAGATTGTGGCGGCGTACGGATTCCTTGTCGGCCTTGGGGCCGAGCGGGGTGTGGTTGGTGTTCATCTCGCGGACGAGCCTATGTGATCCGAAACAGCCGGAACGGGTCACTCGGCAAGCCGGATGTCTCATTCCGCCTGATGGTGCGATTAATTAGTAATTAATCTTGACGGGGCTCACGGGGATCGTCAGGCTGGGGCCGCCGAACGAGGAGCAGCCACGTGACCACGCACGCGCCCGACCAGCCCCCGGCCGACCGGATCTCCACCGACCGGTGGATCCTGCGCACGGAGAACACCACCTACGCCGTCGCGCTCGAACCGGACGGCCAGTGGGCCGAACTGACCGCCTGGGGACCGCACGGCGTGGAGAGCGGCCCCTCGCCGCTCGACTGGTCGCGCCGTACGCACTTCGTCACCCCGGCTGATCTGGCGCCCGCCGAGTACATCCCGTACGGGCTGCGGCCGTTCACCGGCGCCGACCTGCTCGCCCAGCGCCCCGGCGAGGACCGCGGCGTGTGGTGGACCTTCTCCGGGTCCGAGCAGGACGGGGACCGGGCGCTGCGGCTCGTCTTCACCGACGACGTCCTCGGACTGGAGACGACCCTCCACTACGAGAGCGTCCCCGGCACCGATGTGATCCTGCGCTGGGCCGAACTGGTCTGCACCGGCGCGGACGAACTGCGCCTGGAGCGCTTCGACTCCGCCGCCGTGAACATCCCCGTCACGGCCGGGGCCCGGCTCACGTACCTCACCGGCCAGTGGGCCCAGGAGTTCCGGCGCACCCAGCTCGAACTCACCCGGGGCCGCTTCGAGATGGCCTCCACCCAGGGCGTGCCCGGCCACGCGTACGCGCCCTGGCTCGCCGTGCAGGACGCCGCGCACCCGGACGGGACCACCGGGGTGCCCACCTACGGGGTCGCCCTGGAGTGGCCGGGGAACTGGCACATCACCACCGACGCCGAACCCGGCGGCGCCGTCCGGGTCCGCGCCGGACGGCTGCCCCACGAGGGCGCGGTACGGCTCGCCCCCGGCGCCTCCCTCACCACCCCGAGACTCGCCTGCGCCTTCAGCCCGGACGGACTCGACGGTCTCGCCCGGGTCTGGCACCGCTACGAGCGCGGGCTCACCGGGGAGCGGACGCACCGTACCCGCAAGGTCCTCTACAACTCGTGGGAGGCCACCGGCTTCGACGTCGATGCCGGCAGCCAGCTCGAACTGGCCCGGATCGCCGCCGACATGGGCGCCGAACTCTTCGTCGTGGACGACGGGTGGTTCCCCGGCAGGGACGACGACACCGGCGGCCTCGGCGACTGGCGCCCCGACCCGGCGTCCTTCCCGGCCGGGTTCGACGCCTTCGTCGGCGAAGTCCGCGCCCTGGGCATGGACTTCGGCCTCTGGGTGGAGCCCGAGTGCGTCAGCCCCCGCTCCGAGCTGTACGCCGCGCACCCCGAGTGGGTCTACCGGGTGGACGGCCGCCCCGCCCGCCTCGTCCGCAACCAGCTCCTGCTCGACCTCGGCCGCCAGGACGTCCAGGACTTCGTGCTCACCACCTTCGACCGGCTCCTCGGCGACCACGAGATCGGCTACCTCAAGTGGGACATGAACCGGCCGCCGACCGAGCGCGGCCGGCCCGGGGCAGGACCCGCCGAACACCTCGACCTCGACGCCGCGCACGTCGCCGGCTATCTGCGCGTCCTCGACCACCTCCGCGCCCGCCACCCGCACGTCACCGTCGAGGGCTGCTCCGCGGGCGGCGGCCGGATCGAGCACGCCACCCTCGCCCGTACGGACGTGGTGTGGCCCAGCGACAACACGGCGCCGCTCGACCGGCTCGCCATCCAGTACGGCTATCTGCACGCGCACGCCCCACACACCATGAGCTCCTGGGTCACCGACTCGCCCGGCATCTTCGATCCGCGCCCCCGCTCGCTCGGCTTCCGCTTCGTCAACGCGAGCGCCGGTGTCCTCGGGATCGGCGCGGACATCCGTACCTGGAGCGCGGAACGGCGCGCCGAGGCCGCGCGCTGGGTCGCCCGCTACAAGGAGGTCAGGGAGGTCGTCCACCACGGCGAGGCGCGGCTGCTGAACACCCCCGACGACGCCACCTGCGGGGTCCAGTACGAGGAGCCCGGCGGCGGCCGGATCGTCGTCACCGCCCTCAGCACCGGGCGGCTCGACGGGGCGCCCCTGGTCCCCGGCCGGCCGGCCCGGCTGCGGCTGCGCGGGGTGGACCCGGCGGCCCGGTACACCGACGCCGCCTCGGGCGAGACCTACGGCGGCGCCCATCTGGCCCACTACGGGCTGCCGTTCGCGTGGACCGCGGAGTACGACGCCGAACTCGTCGTGCTGGTACGGCAGTAGACGGCCGGAGCCCTCGGACACCAGGCCGTAACCTCAGAACACAGCCCCTGTCCCCGAAGGCCGAGGAGTCGTACCGTCCCATGCGCCCCACGTACGGAACCGCCCGCTTCACCGACCGGGTCGCCGTGGTCACCGGCGCCGCCTCGGGCATCGGCGCCGCCACGGCGGGCCGCCTCGCCGCCGAGGGCGCCTCGGTCGTCCTCGCCGACACCGACGCGGAGCGCGGGGTGCCCGTCGCCGCGCGGATCCGGGAGGAGGGCGGGCGCGCCGCGTTCGTGCTGGCCGATGTCGCGGAGGAGGACGGCTGGGACCGGATCGTCACCGCAGCCCACACCTTCGGCCCCGTGGACGTCCTGGTCGGCAACGCGTACACCGTCGAGGTCACGGCGGCGCACGAGATGACCCTCGCCTCCTGGGAACGGCAGCTCGCGGTCAACCTCACCGGTGCGTTCCTCGGCTTCAGGGCGGTCCTGCCGGACCTGCGCGCCGGGCGGGGCGCCGTGGTGCTGACCTCGTCCGTCCACGCGCGCCAGGGCGTCCCGGGCCATCCCGCGTACGCCGCCTCCAAGGGCGCCCTGCTCTCGCTCTGCGCCCAACTCGCCGTGGAGTACGGGCCGGAGGTACGGGTCAACGCGGTCCTGCCGGGCCCGATCCTCACCGCCGCCTGGGACGCCGTCCCCGAGGAGGAGCGGGCGCGCAGCGTGGCCGGGACCGCGGCGGGCCGCTTCGGCACTCCGGAGGAGGTCGCCGCCGCGATCGCCTTCCTCGCCGCCCCGGAAGCCTCGTACATCACCGGATCGAGCCTGCTGGTGGACGGCGGGTGGAGTGTGAAGAAGGCGACCGTCTGAGACGCGCCGCACCGGCCGACCAGGAGAGAGGCGGACCTCTATGGCGCCGTACGCACCCCGTGGAGTGCACGGCCGGACGGTGGAGACCCTGGCGCGCCGGGTGCTCCACGGGCAGCTCCCCGAAGGCGCCACGCTCGATCTCCCGGCGCTGCGGCGGGAGTTGGGCATCAGCCTGACCGTCCTCAGGGAGTCGCTGAAGGTGCTCGCGGCCAAGGGCATGGTCGACGCCCGGCAGAAGCGCGGCACGTTCGTCCGGCCCCGCGCCGACTGGAACCTCCTCGACGCGGACGTGCTGCGCTGGCAGTGCACGGCCGGACCCGGGGCGCCGGCCGCCCTGCTGCGCGATCTGGCGGAGGTCCGCGCCGTCGTCGGTCCCGCCGTGGCCCGGCTGGCCGCCGAGCGCCGTACGGACGCCGACCTCACCGCGCTGGAGACGGCCCTGACGGAGATGGCGGGGACGGCGGGGACGGCGGGGACGGCGGGGACGACAGGGACGGCGGCGGGCCCGGCCCGATCCGCCGGGGCCGGGGCGGCGTTCCACCGGGCGCTCCTCGCGGCCACGCGCAACGAGCTGCTGGAGCGGATGGGCCCGGTCGTCGTGCCGGGCCCGGTCGGCGCCCCGCACCCGGCGGACCCGGTGCCCGGCCACCGGGCCGTCCTCGACGCCGTACGGGCCGGGGACCGGGACGCCGCGGAACGGGCGATGCGCGCCCTGCTCGGCGCGCGGTGAGCCCTGGGCGCGGAGGGGCTACCCGCGTTGCCGCGCCGGACGCTGCGCGGGGACCGTCCCCGGCTTCGCGCCTGTCCCCCGAGGCGTGCCCGTACCGCCGTCCGCCCACGCGGGCGCCGTTCCGGTGAGCTGGCAGACCATCAGGTAGAAGGGGATCGGCGGGGTGTACGGGGTGGGCGCCTGCGGCCAGTGGATCAGCTTGGGATGGTCGGCGGGCACCGTCGTACCGCTGATGTAGCGCGCCGGGGACGGCCAGGCCAGATCGAGGTCGGAGCCCGCCGGGACGATCCACCACCACCAGTCGGTGTCCGCGAAGACGCATCCCGTCCGGGGCAGCCGGGCCATCAGCCGGAAGCCGTGCTCCGCGGGCACACCCACCGCGTCGCACCCCAGGGAGGCCGGCAGTGTGGCCGGCAGGGGCAGCGCCGTCCCGCGCGGCGCGGTGTCACGCAGACCGCGGGTCAGCCGCTGGAGCGCGGTCCTCAGCACGGCGGCTCCGTTCCGCGCGGTGCCTCCGTGGTCCGCGCGGGCCGGGCGCCGCGCGGCAGGGGCACGGCCGCGCCGTGCGCCGCGGGGCCGGGGTGCGGCAGTTCGGCCCAGACGACACGCCCGGGGCCGTAACCCGATGTGTCGTGGGCTCCCCAGCCGCTGCACATCGAGTCGACGAGGAAGAGACCACGGCCGCCCTCGCCCTCCGCCTCGCCGTCGGCGGTGTGGTGGAGCTGAGGTCCGGTGGGGCCGTACCCCTGGTCCTCCACCGCTATCCGCAGGCGTCCCCCGCCGTCGCGTATCTCGCAGACGACGCGGGTGCCCGCGGCGTGCACGATCGCGTTCGTCACCAGCTCGGACACGACGAGGACCGCGGTGTCGCGGGTCTCCTCGTCCAGTTCCCAGAGGGTGAGGCGGGCGTGTACGAGCTGTCTGGCGCGCCCCACGGACTCCGCGTGGGCGGGCAGTCGGAACCCGTAGCGGCGGACTGCGTTGCCAGGGCACAGGGCGATGAGCTGGGGGGTGAGCGCGTTACCAGGTGCCACGACCGATTCCTAACGGTGGGGGAGCAGCGGATGCGAGCAAGACCTCTCCCATGGCAGAGCCGACAACCGCGTGAACTGGTTCACCGGTCCACTGTCCACCCGCCGAGGACACTTGGCAAGTAGCACTCTGAAAAATTCAGAGTGCCATGTTCTTCGTCGAATCGGCATGGCAGACTGCGGGTAACCGTGCGTGGGAAGGACCCAGAAGTGAGTGAACCGCGGTCCGCCCCGACCGTGGGCCAGGTCGTACTCGGCAGACGCCTCCAGGATCTGCGCGAGCGCCGCGGCCTGAGACGCGAGGAGGCCGCCAAGCTCCTGCGGGTGGCTCCGGCCACGATCCGCCGGATGGAGACGGCCGAGGTCGCGCTCAAGGTCCCTTACGTACAGTTGCTGCTCAAGGCGTACGGCGTACCCGAGGAGGAGGCGGAAGCCTTCGTCGAACTGACGGAGGAGGCGAACAAGCCCGGCTGGTGGCAGCGGTTCCACGACATCCTGCCGGACTGGTTCAGCATGTACGTGTCGCTGGAGGGCTCCGCGTCCCTCCTGCGGGCGTACGAACCCCATTTCGTTCCCGGGCTGCTCCAGACCGAGGAGTACGCGCGGGCCGTCATGCACGCGGGAGCGGTGGGACAGGCTCAGCCGGAGGAGATCGAACGGCATGTGGCGCTCCGCATGGAACGCCAGTCGCTCCTCACCCGTACCGACGCGCCCAGATTCTGGGTGATCATGGACGAGACCGTGCTGCGCCGCCCCGTCGGGGAGGATCCGCAGATCATGCGGGCACAGATCGACAGGCTGCTGGAAGCCTCGGAGATGACCAACGTGACCTTGCAGATCGCGGAGTTCTCCAGCGGACACCACCCGGGTACCTACGGGCCGTTCGTTCTCTTCCGTTTTGCCGTGCCGGAGCTGCCTGACATGGTCTACAGCGAGTACCTGACCGGTGCCGTCTACCTTGACGCACGTCCCGAAGTGGCCACCCACCTCGAGGTCATGGACCGGATGGCGGCCCAGGCCGCAACTGCACCACGCACGAAGGAGATCCTCAAGGATGTCCGCAAGGAGCTGTGAATGGACCCCATATACAACGGCATGCCCGCGGCCGACCTCGGCAGCGAAGGCTGGCACAAGCCGTGGAGTGGCGGCAACGGCGGCAACTGCGTCGAGGCCATGAAGCTGGCCGACGGCAGGGTCGCCGTGCGTCAGTCCGCCGATCCGGGCGGGCCGGCGCTGATCTACACCATGAGTGAGATCGCCGCCTTCATCCAGGGCGCCAAGTCGGGACAGGCGGACTTCCTGCTCACGTGATCCGCCGCCGTACCGGGAAGGACGGCGGCGGCACCAGAATCGTCACTGAATCACGGGGAGCGCGGCGTCGCAGCACTTTCAGGTGCGCTGCGGCGCCGCGCTGTGTCACCGGGGCGGAGCCACCGGGCCGGGATCAGGTCGGAGCAGACAGGGTCAGGCACCCACCCTGCGCTTGTTCCAGACGTCGAAGCCCACCGCGGCGAGCAGCACGAGCCCCTTGATCACCTGCTGGTAGTCGGTGCCGATACCGACCAGCGACATCCCGTTGTTCAGGACGCCCAGCACCAGACCGCCGATGATCGCGCCGAACACCGTGCCGACCCCGCCGGTCATCGACGCGCCGCCGATGAACGCGGCCGCGATGGCCTCCAGTTCGAAGTTGATACCGGCCTGCGGCACCCCCGCGTTGAGCCGCGCCGCGTAGACGACGCCCGCGAGCGCCGCCAGGACGCCCATGTTGACGAAGACCAGGAAGGTGACCCGCTTGTCCTTGACGCCGGAGAGCTTCGCCGCCGCCTGGTTGCCGCCCAGCGCGTACACATGGCGGCCGACCACGGCGTTGCGCATGACGTAGCCGAAGCCGATCAGCAGCGCCGCCAGCAGCAGCAGGACGACCGGCACACCCCGGTAGCTGGCCAGGGTCATGGTGAAGGCCAGCACCGCGGCGGCCAGCGCCACCAGCTTGACGACGAACAGGTTGAACGGCAGGACGTCCAGGTCGTACGCCTGCTGCCGGCGCCGGTCCCGGAACTCCTGGAAGAACGCGAACGCCAGCAGCGCCAGCCCCAGCAGGAGCGTCAGGTTGTGGTAGTTGGTGGACGGACCGACCTCGGGGAGATACCCCGTCGAGATCTTCTGGAAGCCCTCGGGGAACGGGCCGAGCGAGCGCGACCCCAGGAAGATCTGCGTACCGCCGCGGAAGATCAGCATCCCGGCGAGGGTGACGATGAACGATGGAATGCCGACGTACGCGATCCAGAACCCCTGCCAGGCCCCGGCGATCGCGCCGATCAGCAGCCCCAGGATCAGCGCGGGCACCCAGGGCATGTCGTGTTCGACCATCATCACCGCGCAGGCCGCGGAGACGAACGCGGCCAGCGAGCCGACCGACAGGTCGATATGGCCCGCGACGATCACGATCATCATGCCGATGGCCAGGACCAGGATGTAGCTGTTCTGGAGAACCAGGTTGGTGACGTTGTTCGGCTTGAGGAGGACCCCGTCCGTCCATATCTGGAACAGGACGACGATCAGGCCGAGCGCGACGAGCATGCCGTACTGGCGCATGTTGCGGCGCGCGGCCTCCATGAGCAGCGCCCCCGTCGCGGAGCGCCCGGACGGAGGCGTCGGTGGCGCGTCCTTCGGTGTGTCGCCCTTCGGCGTGTCGGTGGTGACCGGACCCATGTGGACTACCTCGTGTTCTTGGTCATGTGGCGCATCAGTACTTCCTGGGTCGCTTCCGCCCGCGGGATCTCACCGGTGAGCCGGCCGGCCGCCATCGTGTAGATGCGGTCGCACATACCGAGCAGCTCGGGGAGTTCCGAGGAGATGAAGACGACCGCCTTGCCCTCCGCCGCGAGCTTGTCGATGACGGTGTAGATCTCGTACTTCGCACCGACGTCGATCCCGCGGGTGGGCTCGTCGAGAATCAGCACATCGGGACCCGCGAAGATCCATTTGCTGAGCACGACCTTCTGCTGGTTGCCGCCGGAGAGCCGCCCGACCTGCTCGAACACCGTCGGGGTCTTGATGTTCATGCTCTTGCGGTACGACTCGGCGACCCGGCTCTCCTCGTGCTCGTCGACGATCCCGCGCCGGGCCACCTTGGAGAGCGCTCCCAGGGTGATGTTGCGGCCGATGGTGTCGATGAGGTTGAGCCCGTACTGCTTGCGGTCCTCGGTGACGTACGCGATCCCGTGCGCCACCGCCTCCGGTACCGTCCTCGTCCGGATCTCCGTGCCGTCCTTGAGGACCGTCCCGCTGATGTTGCGGCCGTAACTGCGGCCGAACACGCTCATGGCCAGCTCGGTGCGCCCGGCGCCCATCAGCCCCGCGATGCCGACGATCTCGCCCCTGCGGACTTCGAGGGAGACCTCGTCCACGACCTTGCGCTGCTGGTCGATGGGGTGGTGCACGGTCCAGTCCCGGACCTCCAGGGCGGGCCGCGCCTCCGGATCACCCGCGTACGGGGTGCGTTCGGGGAAGCGGTGGTCGAGATCGCGGCCGACCATGCCCCGGATGATCCGGTCCTCGGTGGTCGACTCCGCGCTCACGTCCAGCGTCTCGATCGTCCGGCCGTCCCGCAGGATGGTGACCGAGTCCGCCACCTCGGCGATCTCGTTCAGCTTGTGCGAGATGATGATCGAGGTGATGCCCTGGACCTTCAACTCCTTGATGAGCCGCAGGAGCTGGGCGCTGTCGTTGTCGTTGAGCGCGGCCGTCGGCTCGTCCAGGATCAGCAGCTTGACCCGTTTGGCGAGCGCCTTGGCGATCTCCACGAGCTGCTGCTTGCCCACCCCGATGTCGGCGACCCGGGTCTGCGGATGCTCGTTCAGACCCACCCGCTTGAGCAGTTCGGCGGCGTGCCGGAGCGTGTCGTTCCAACTGATGAAGCCCCGGGTGGCGTGCTCGTTGCCGAGGAAGATGTTCTCGGCGATGGACAGATAGGGGATCAGGGCGAGTTCCTGATGGATGATCACGATGCCCTGGGACTCGCTGGCCTTGATGTCCTTGAAGGCGCACGAGTCGCCTTCGAACAGGATCTCGCCCTCGTAACTCCCGTGCGGGTGGACCCCGCTGAGGACCTTCATGAGGGTCGACTTGCCCGCACCGTTCTCACCGCAGATGGCGTGCACCTCGCCCGGCGCCACGGTCAGCGTGACGTCCGAGAGCGCCTTGACGCCGGGGAAGGTCTTGACGATGGAGCGCATTTCCAGGACGGGGGCCGCCGCACCGGCGGCCCTCGCCGTACCGACTGGTGGGGTCACTTCAGGTCCTCGGCCTTGAGGTAGCCGGAGTCCACCATTTCCTTCTGGTAGTTGGACTTGTCGACGCTGACCGGCTTCAGCAGGTAGGCCGGGACGACCTTGGCCTTGTTGTTGTACGAGGTCTCGTCGTTGACCTCGACCTTCTTGTCGTTCAGCATCGAGTCCGTCATCTGGGCGGCCGTCTTGGCCAGCAGGCGGATGTCCTTGAAGACGGTCATGGTCTGCCGGCCCGAGATGATCGACTTCACCGAGGCGACCTCGGCGTCCTGCCCGGTGACCAGCGGATACGGCTTCGCCTTCGTCCCGTAGCCGTCGGACCTGAGCGACGAGAGGATGCCGATGGAGATCCCGTCGTACGGCGAGAGCACCGCGTCCACGGTGTCCGAGCCGTACGCCCTGGTGAGCAGGTCGTCCATGCGCTTCTGGGCCGTGCCGCCGTCCCAGCGCAGGGTGGTGACCTGGTTCAGCTTGGTCTGTCCGCTGCGGACGACGAGCTGCTTGTCGTCGAGGAACGGCTTGAGGGTCTTCATCGCGCCGTTGAAGAAGTACTGGGTGTTGTTGTCGTCGGGCGAACCGGCGAACAGCTCGATGTTGAACGGGCCCTTCTTGCCGCCCTCCTTCAGCCCCAGCTTCTCGATCAGGTAGGTGGCCTGGAGGACACCGACCTTCTCGTTGTCGAACGACGCGTAGTAGTCGACGTTCTTCGTGCCGAGGATGAGACGGTCGTACGAGATGATCTTGATCTTCTGGTCGGCCGCCTGCTGGAGCACATCGCTCAGGGCGCTGCCGTCGATGGCCGCGACGATCAGGACGTCCACGCCCTTGGTGATCATGTTCTCGATCTGGGCGACCTGCTGGGCAACATTGTCCTCGCCGTACTGGAGGTCGGTCTTGTAACCGAGCTTCTTCAGTTCGGACACGACGTTGTTGCCGTCCGCGATCCAGCGCTCGGACGACTTGGTCGGCATCGCGATGCCGACGGTGGAGCCCTTGCCGCCCTTCGTGTCGTCCTTGCTGCCGCCCTCACTGCTCTGCCCGCAGGCGGCGAGTGAGAGCACCAGGGAGAGCGAGGTGACGGCGAGTGCGGCTCGGCGAGTTCGCATGGGTACATCAGTCCTTGTCGTCGGTCAGTGGAAAGCGGTTGAGCGCACCCGGCAGCCGGGAGCCGAGCGGCGACATGCCACCGTCGGCGCCGTGGCGTCCGAGCAGATCGAGGACGAGCCTGCCGCGCCGTACCCGTTCCCGGGCGCTGCTGAGGGCGGTCTCGCGGAGTTGCGCGCCGAAGGGGTAGATACCCGGGGACTTCGACAGGCCGAACTTGAGGTAGAGCGGGGCGCCGCGCCGGATCAGCTCGGCCGCCTCGTACATCCGGACGTAGCCGCCGAGGTCGTCGGGGGCCTCGATGTAGAGGTCCATGGGGGCCCGGCTGACCCGGCGGATCTCGGTGAAGTGCGCGAGCGCCAGGTCCGAGGGGATGTTGATCGAGTCGGCGCCGAGGCGCTCGAAGACCGCGTACGACGCCGGGTTGACCGGTCCGATCAGCGCCGACACCTTGAACGTGGTGTCCTCGGGCAGCACACCCCGCTCACGCAGCCCGTGCAGGGTCCACAGCACGCCCTCGTCGGCGACGAGCAGGCACTTGACCCCGAGGGAGGTGGCGCGCAGCGCGTCCTCGACACAGCCGGCCAGCGCGTCGTGGCCCCGGGCGCGCAGCCCCGCGCCGCCGGAGTCGGTACGGGTCGAGCCGCCGGTGTCCCAGGTGCCGCGCGGCCCCGTGAACAGGCACAGCTCGATGTCCCGGGACGCGCAGGCGTCCACCATCTCGGTGATCTCGGCGTCGGTGAGCATCCATACGCCGCTGCCCTGGCTGACGCGGTGGACGGGCACATCGAGCCGGTCGGACTCCTTGAAGACCTCGACCAGGCTCTCCGGGCCCTCGACGGAGGGGATCTCGGTCCGCCACAGCCCCCCGTCGGGGAAGGAGTGCGCGGAGGCGTCCGCGGGGCTGAGGGCGGGGGCGGCCAGGCCGAGCGTGGCGAGCGCCTGCTCGCCTGGACGGCGGGGGGCGGGGGCTGATGCGTCGGTCACGGACGAGTCCTTCGGTTCGGTCCTACGCGTCGGTCGTACGCGTCGGGCGTGGTGCGGGGTGCGCGCCGGTACAGGGCGCGTGGTGGTACGGGGGCCGCGGCGGCGCGGCGCTGTCCCACAGGTGGTTCCGGACACCGGGTCATGGCAGCAGCAGCACCTTCCCGGTCCCCGGATCGCCCCCGCCGACCAGCGCCACGGCCTCGCCGAACCGCTCCAGCGGGAACTCGTGGGTGATCAGCGGCGCCGGGTCCAGCACTCCGGCGGTGAAGGCCCGTACCGCGAAGGCCCAGGCGGACGACGGCGCCCCGAAGACGCCGTGCACGCTCAGTTGACCGAGCGTCAGCAGCGCCGGGTCGATCCCGGTGGCGCCGGGCGCGAACATCCCGGTGAGCACCACCCGGCCGCCGCGCCGCGCCAGCAGACAGGCCGCGGCGGCGGTGCCCGGCGCCCCGGCGGTCTCCACGACGAGGTCGTAGCGCCCGTGCGCCTCCTTGGCCTCCTCCGGGGTGCCGGCGTCCGTAGCCCCGAACTGCCGGGCGGCGGCGCCGCGTTCGGCCCGGGGGTCGATGACCGTCAGCTCGGCGGGGGAGGTGGCGGCCAGCAGTTGGACGGCGAGCATCCCCAGCGTGCCCGCACCGACCACGGCGATCCGCTCGCCGGGCTCGGGACGGCAGGTCCGCACGGCGGCGGCCACCACCGCGGCCGGCTCCAGCAGGGCGGCGGCCCGCAGGTTGGCATCGTTGTCAAGGAGGTGCAGCAGGCGTGCGGGAACGACGACATGGTCGGCGAACGCGCCCGGCACGGTGAAGCCCGTCTCCTCGTACCCGCCGGTGCACAGCGAGGTCTCGCCGGTGCGGCAGCGGGCACAGGTCCCACAGGCGCGGAACCCCTCGGCGACGGTCCGGCGTCCGGTCAACTCCGGTGCCACACCGGGTCCGACGGCCTCCACGGTCCCCGACCACTCGTGCCCCGGCGTCACCGGGTAGCGCACATAGCCGGGGTCGCGGTGGCCGTCGTACACCTCGCGGTCGCTCATGCAGATACCGGCCGCCGCGACGCGCACGCGTACCTCGCCCGGACCGGGCACGGGGACCGGCCCGGTCACCAGGCGGTGCGCTCCTGGCCGGTCGACGACGACCGATCTGTTGGTCGCCGCCGGTCCGGCGGGCATCTCTCGGCCCGCCGGGGACCGGTCGTTCATCGGGGCTCCTTCGGGTCGCGCTTTTCCCAGCCCTCGGCCCACAGGTCGAACCTCGCCTGCTGCTGCGGGAATTCGGCCGCCGCTTCGACGTCGAACTCTACGCCCAGACCCGGCGCGTGCGAGATCTCGAAGCAGCCCGTCTCCGGGTCGACCTGCGGAGCGCCCTTGACGACCTTCTTGATCTCCGCGTCCGCGAAGTCGTTGAAGTGCTCAAGGATCTTGAAGTTCGGTGTGCAGGCGGCGACTTGGAGGCTCGCGGCGGTCAGCACCGAGCCGCCGACATTGTGCGGCGCGATCAGCGTGTAGTGCGTCTCCGCGGTCGCCGCCAGCTTCCGCGTCTCCAGGATGCCGCCGATGTGGCCGACGTCCGGCTGGATGATGTCGGCGGCCTGGGACTCGAAGAGTTCGCGGAACTCGATCCGGTCGTGGATGCGTTCACCCGTCGCGATCGGCAGGTCGACCTTGTCGGCGACCTTGCTCAGCGCCTTCAGGTTCTCCGGCGGCACCGGCTCCTCCAGCCAGGCCGGGGCGTACGGCGCCAGTTCGCGCGCCAGCCGGACGGCCGTCGAGGGGCTGAACCGGCCGTGCATCTCCAGCATCAGCTCGGACTCGGGCCCGATCGCGTCCCGTACGGCCTCGATCAGCGCGACCGCCTCGTTGCTCGCCGCCCGGTCCAGCTCGAAGTGGCCGGTGCCGAACGGGTCGATCTTCAGGGCCCGGTAGCCGCGAGCGATCACGGCCTGGGCCGCCTTGTGGTAGGCGTCCGGGGTGCGCTCGGTGGTGTACCAGCCGTTGGCGTACGCCTTGACCCGGTCGGTGACCTTCCCGCCGAGGAGCTGCCAGACCGGTACGCCCAGCGCCTTCCCCTTGATGTCCCAGCAGGCCATCTCGACGACCGCGATGCCCGACATGACGATCTCACCGGCGCGTCCGTAGTCGCCGTACTTCATCCGGCGTACGAGATCCTCTACCGCGAAGGGATCCGATCCACGAAGATGATTGGTCTCGGCCTCACGCAGATAACCGATGAGCGCGTCCGTCCTGCCGAGCATCCTCGTCTCACCGACGCCGGTGAGACCTTCGTCGGTATGGACGAGGACGTAGGTGAGGTTACGCCAGGGCGTACCGACGACGTGTGTGCTGATTCCCGTGATGCGCAAGACAGGTCCCCAGGGTGTGTTCGGTATTTCGTCACACGTTCGAAATCGTGGCGTGACGGTATTCAGACGCTCCGAGGGGTGTCAATGGGTAGCGCGGCGGTTAGCCTGTGTTCGTCATTCCGGCCGATGGCCGAAGTACCGAACGAGACGGTGGGTGGTCGGCCATGGGACGGCTCGTCCCCGCGGTGACGCGGGCCCTGGACATTCTCGAACTGTTCCTGGAGGGCGACGGGACGCTCTCCGCACCCGATGTCATCCGCAAGCTGGGTCTCCCGCGCACCACCGTGCACGAACTGATCACCACGCTCGCGGCCCGCTCCTACCTGGCGCCCGTCCCCGGACAGCCCGGCCGGTACCGGCTCGGCGTGCGCTCGTACCAGCTCGGCAGCCGGTACGCGGAACAGCTCGACCTCGCGGCCGAGGGGCGCCAGGTCGCCCGCGAGGTCGCCGAGACCTGCGACGAGACCGTCCATGTGGCGATCCTGGAGGAGACCGACGTCATCTACATCGCGAAGGTGGACTCCACGCACGCGGTCCGGATGGTCTCGGCCGCCGGGCGGAGACTGCCCGCGCACTGCACCTCGGTCGGCAAGATGCTGCTCGCGTCGCTCTCCGAGAGCGAGTTGGCGGCCCGGATAGACGGCCATGACTTCCGCGCGATGACCCCGGACAGCATCACCGACCCCGAGGTGCTGCGCACCGAGCTGGCGAAGATCAGGGAGCGCGGGGTCGCCGTGGAGCACCGCGAGTCGAACCCCGACGTGAGCTGTGTGGCGGCGCCGGTACGGGACCGGGCGGGCCGGGTCGTCGCCGCCCTGTCCATCTCCGTACCGATGATCCGCTGGAGCGACGAGCGCGAGGAGGAGCTGTCCCAGCTCGCGGTGAAGGGCGCGGGCGCGCTCTCCGGGCGCCTCGGGCACCGGGGCCGGCCCTGACGGCGGGACGCGGCGGACGCGCGGCGGGAAGGGCGGCGGGACAGACGGTCGGCCGGGCTGCGGGATTGGCCGGAAGGCAGGTGTAGCGAGGGGTGCAAGCGGGCGCAGTGCACAGGAAATCCCCTATTGTCACAACAATCTGACGTCGGAGGTGCCTGTCACCCTTACGGCGGATATTCTCGCCCCGTGAACACCCCTGATCCCACGGCCCTCGAACTCTCGGTGAACCGCGCGAGTCCGGTGCCGCTCTACTACCAGCTCGCCCAGCAGCTGGAGAGCGCCATCGAGCACGGCAGGCTCGCCCCGGGCAGCCTGCTCGGCAACGAGATCGAGCTGGCCGGACGGCTCGGGCTCTCCCGTCCCACCGTCCGCCACGCCATCCAGACGCTGGTCGACAAGGGGCTGATGGTCCGCCGCCGGGGGATCGGGACACAGGTCGTGCACAGCCAGGTCAAACGCCCGCTGGAGCTGAGCAGCCTCTACGACGACCTGCGGGCGGCCGGGCAGAGCCCCACCACCCGCGTCCTGCGCAACGGGACGGCCCCGGCCTCCGCCGAGGTCGCCGCCGCGCTCGGGATCGCCGAGGGCGACGAGGTCGTCGTCCTGGAACGGCTGCGGCTCAGCCACGCAGAACCGATGGCGTATCTGTGCAACTTCCTGCCGCCGGGCCTGGTGCGCCTGGACACCGAGGAGCTGGAGGAGACCGGCCTCTACCGTCTGATGCGGGCCGTCGGGATCACCCTGCACAGCGCCCGCCAGACCGTCGGCGCGCGCAACGCCACCGCGCGGGAGGGCGAGAGCCTGGACGAGGCGGAGGGCGCGGCGCTGCTGACGATGCAGCGCACGACGTACGACGACACGGGGCGCGCCGTCGAGTACGGCACCCATATCTACCGGGCCTCGCGGTACGCCTTCGAGTTCCGGCTCCTCGTCCAGTCCTGACCGCCGAACGGGCCCGTCGGCCGGCGGGCGGCGCCGAACTCGCCGCGCTCGAAACGAGTTGGCCCGGGACGCCCTAGGCTTGGCCCCGGCGGGTGGCGGTTCGGCAGGTCGAGCGGCCCGGCCCGGCACCGAACGCCCGTACCGTCCTGGAGCGCAGCACCCCATGGCCCGACGTCCCGCACACACCCGTCGCACCGGCCGGTCCGTCTCGTCCGCAGGGGCAGGGCGACGCGTCACCGACGCCTCGCCCTGCCCCTGCGGGGCGGACGCCACCTACGGCGCGTGCTGCGGGCGGTTCCACACCGGATCCGCCACGGCGCCCACCGCCGAGGCGCTGATGCGCTCCCGCTACAGCGCCTTCGCCGTACTCGACACGGCGTACCTGCTCACCACCTGGGACCCCGCCACCCGTCCGGCGCGCCTCGACCTCGATCCCGCCACACGCTGGCAGGGGCTGGAGATCCTGGCGACCACCGACGGCAGCGCCTTCCACACCACCGGCACGGTCACCTTCCGCGCCCGGTTCACCGACGGGGGCGGACCGGGCGCACTGCACGAGCACAGCCGGTTCGCCCGGCACGACGGCGCCTGGGTCTATGTAGACGGCACCTTCCCCGACCAGGACCTCTGACCTCAGCGCCGCGCGGTCGCGAGCGTCGAGCCAGCCGGGATCCGGGCCCGGCCCGACAGGTCCTGCGCCAGGTCCTCGGCCAGCAGGCGCTTCGCGATCGCGTCGACCGCGCGGCGCAGTTCGGCGCCGCTGGGCCGGCCCCGGTCGGCGTCGAGCTGTTCGTTGAGCCACTGCGCCCACGCCGTATTGATCACGGCGGCCTCCCGGGCGCCCGCCTCCGTGTGCGCGAGCATGTTCCCCGTCCGGCTCAGATACCCCTCCTCGACCATCCGGTCGAAGACCGGGAGGAGCACCTCGGGCGGCAGCCGGTGGCGCTCCGCGATCAGCCCCAGACTGGTGTGGCCGACCATCCGGGTGAACAGCTCGACCTGCATCACCGCCCACGCCCCCGCGAGGTCCAGCCGGGTGTCGGCCGAGAGCAGGAGCCGGCGCGCGGTGTCCCGCCCCGTGGTGCGCAGGATCTTCGCGACGGACAGCTCCAGCAGCCGCTCCGAGTCACCGGAGCTGACCGGCGAGCCGAACCCCTCGCCCATGTCCGTGGAGCCCGCCCGCGCCGAGTCCCGCAGCCGCACCTGCTTGAGGAAGAGCGCCACCACGAATCCGAGGAGCGCCACCGGCACCGTCCACAGGAACACCGTCTGCAACGCGTCCGTGTAAGCCCGCACGATCGGCGCGGCCTGCGCGGACGGCAGCGCGTGCAGCCCCTCCGGACTCCCCGCCGCCTTCGCGAGCGCGGCGGGATCCGCCCCGGGCCCCGCGACCCGTACCGCCCCCGCGATCCCCGTCCGCAGGTTCGGCGCCAGGGAGTTGGCGTAGATCGTGCCGAAGACCGCCGCGCCGAAGGCGCTGCCGAGCGTACGGAAGAAGGTCACCCCGGACGTGGCGGTGCCGAGGTCCGCGTACTCGACGGTGTTCTGCACCGCGATCGTCAGCACCTGCATGACCAGCCCGATCCCCAGCCCCAGCACCAGCATCGACCCCGACTCCCGCCACACCCCGGAGTCCGGCCCCATCCGGGACAGCAGGTAGAGCCCCGCGGCCATCACCAGCGAGCCGACGATCGGGAAGATCCGGTACGCGCCGGTCCTGCTGACCACGGTGCCGCTGAAGACCGAGGCGACCAGCAGCCCGAAGACCATCGGCAGGGTACGGACGCCCGAGACGATCGCCGAGTCGCCGTCCACGTACTGGAGATACGTCGGCAGGAAGGTCATCGCGCCGAGCATCGCGAATCCCACGATGAAGCTCAGGACAGAGCAGACCGTGAAGACCGGATTGCGGAACAGCCGCATCGGCAGCATGGGTTCGGCCGCGCGCGTCTCCACCACGCAGAACAGCGCGAGCGCGACGACACCGCCCACGAACAGCCCGAGGATCACCGGCGAGCCCCAGGCGTACTGGTTGCCGCCCCAACTCGTCGCCAGGATGAGGGCGCTGGCCCCGACCGCCACCAGCGCGATGCCCAGATAGTCGATGACGGGCCGGGAGACCGCCTTGACGGACGGGATCGTCCGGGCCGCGGCGACGACCACGAGGATCGCGATCGGCACATTGATGTAGAAGGCCCAGCGCCAGCTCAGATTGTCCGTGAACACCCCGCCGAGCAGCGGCCCGACGACCGTCGAGACCCCGAAGACCGCGCCGATCGCCCCCTGGTACTTGCCGCGTTCGCGCAGCGGGATGACATCCGCGATCAACGCCATCGCGGTGACCATCAGCCCGCCCGCGCCGATGCCCTGGAGCGCGCGCCAGGAGATCAGCAGCGTCATGTCGGTGGCCAGTCCGCACAGGAACGAGCCCGTGATGAAGACGACCGCGGAGATCTGGAAGACCAGTTTCCGCCCGAAGAGATCACCGAACTTGCCGACCAGGACCGTGGAGACCGTCTCGGCGAGCAGATACGAGGTGACCACCCAGGACATGTGGGCGGCGCCGCCCAGATCCGAGACGAGGGGGGGGCGGGGGGGGGCGCCCCGCCCGGGGTTTTGTCCCGGCGGGGGTTTGGGGGGGGGCGCGTCGCCACCGCCGTCGACGGGTCCTCCGGCCAGGGATGACGCGGATAGCGGCCCCGCAGCTCCGCTCGCACCGCCCGGTAGCCGTCCCGCCAGAACGACGCCAGGTCCGCCGTCACCGCCGCGGGCCGCCCCGCCGGCGACAGCAGATGCACCAGTACCGGAACCTGCGCCTCCCCGCCCACCCGGGGCGTGTCCCGCAGCCCGAACAGCTCCTGGAGCTTCACCGCCAGCACCGGCTGCGGCCCGCCGTACTCCACCCGGACCCGCGAACCGCTCGGCACCTCGATTCGCTCCGGCGCCAGCTCGTCCAGGCGCGCCGCCTCCCCGGTCGACCATGGCAGCAGCCGCCGCAGCGCCTGCCCCGCGTCCAGCCGCCCCAGATCCGCCCGGCGCCGGGCCCGGGACAGCTCCGGCTCCAGCCAGGCGTCCGCCCCCGCCAGCAGCGCCCCGTCCGAGACGTCCGGCCAGCCGCCGCCCAGCTCCCGGTGGAGGAAGCCCAGCCGCTCGCGCAGCCCCTCGGCGTCCCGCGTCCAGCGCAGCAGCCCCAGACCCTCCCGCTCCAGACCGGCCAGCAGGGCCCGCCGTACGAGAGCGGGGTCCGGCTGCCGCAGCGGGCGCACCGACAGCTCCACCGCACCCAGCCGCGCCACCCGCCTGGCCACCACCTCGCCGCCCTCCCAGCGGACCTCCTCGCCCTGCGCGTACGCGTGGCCGGCCGCCTCCCGGGCGGTGTCCTCGTCGATGACGGCGGCCAGCCGCACCCGCGCCGACGCCGCCGTCGCCGGCCGGTCGGCCACCGCCACCGCCAGCCAGCCCGCGCTCCGCAGCCCCGAACCCTGGCCCAGTTCGGCCCCCGTCCCCGAGACCATCAGGAACGTTCCCTCACCCCGGGCGCGCGCGACCCGCTCCGGGAAGGCGAGCGCGGTGACCAGCCCCGCGGCGAGGTCGTCGGACCCGGCCGCGGAACCCGCCGCGGAGGAGCCCCCCACGGACGAGCCCCCCACGGAGGAGGACAGCCGCCGCACCTCCTGACGCCAGCGCGCCGCGTACGCGTCCCCGCCCGACCCGCTCCCCGACCCGCGCGCCGTACGCCACGCCGCCGCCAGATCGTCCCCGTACGCCCGGGGCGGCTCCTCGCTCAGCAGCGCCACCACCTCCGCCGCCCGGCGCGCGCCCACCTGGCCCGCGCCGTCCAGGAGCGCCCGCGCGAGCCGGGGGTGCAGACCGAGCCCCGCCATCCGTACGCCCCGCTCCGTGGCCCGCCCGTCCCCGTCCACGGCGCCGATCGCCGCGAGGACCGAGCGCGCCGCCGCCAGCGCCCCCGCGGGCGGCGCGTCCAGCAGGGCGAGCCCCGCCGCCGACGGGTCGCCCCAGCACGCGGCCTGGAGTGCGAACGCCGCCAGGTCCGCGACCTTGATCTCGGGGGAGGGGAAACGCGCCAGCCGGCCGTCCTCGGCCGGGGACCAGCAGCGGTAGACCGTCCCCGGGGCCTCCCGCCCGGCCCGCCCCGCGCGCTGCCCCGCGCCCGCCTGCGACACCCGTACCGTCGTCAGCGCGCCCAGCCCGCGCGCGTGATCCGTACGGGGCTCGCGCGCCAGCCCCGCGTCCACGACGACCCGTACCCCCGGCACCGTCAGGCTCGACTCCGCCACCGCCGTGGCCAGCACCACCCGGCGCCCCTCCGACGCGCCCGCCAGCACCGCGTCCTGCACCGCGGCGGGCGCCCGGCCGTGCACCTGGAGCACCTCGGCGCCGCACCCCCCGAGCAGCCCGGCCACCCGGCCGATCTCGCCCACCCCCGGCAGGAAACACAGCACATCGCCCGTACGCTCGGCCAGTGCCCGGCGCACCACCGACGCCACATGCGTCAGCAGCGCCGGATCGACCCGCATCCCGTGCGGCGGTCGCACCGCCCCCGGGGGCGGCGCCCACACCGTCTCCACCGGGTGCGACACACCGGTCGCCGTCACCACCGGCGCGTCCCCGAGCAGCCGCGCCCACCCCTCGGCGTCGGTCGTCGCCGACGCCGCCACCAGCCGCAGCTCGGGCCGGAGCGCCGCCCGTACGTCCAGCAGGAAGGCCGCCACGGTGTCCGCGTCGAGATGGCGCTCATGGCACTCGTCGAGGATCACCACATCGACCCCGGCCAGCTCCTGGTCACGCTGGAGGCGCTGCAACAGCACCCCGGTGGTCACCACCTCCACCACCGTGGCGCGCCCCACCGCGCGCTCCCCGCGCACGGTGAAACCCACGCGCTCCCCGACCCGCTCGCCCAGCAGCCACGCCATCCGGCGGGCCGCCGCGCGCGCCGCGATCCGCCGCGGCTCCGCGACGATCACCCGGCGTACCGGGCCCCGCCCGAGCAGCCCGGCCAGGACCAGCGGCACCAGCGTCGTCTTGCCCGTGCCCGGTGGCGCGCACAGCACCGCGCAGCCGTGCGCGTCGAGGGCGCCCTCCAGCGCGGGGACGGCGGTACGTACGGGCAGGGCGGCCAGGATGTCGTCACGGATCACCCGCCCAGTGTCGCCGGTGCCGCCCGTCGCGTCCGCCTCCTGCCGCGCACCCCGGCGGCGTACTTCAGTCGCGCTCGCAGACGAAGATCGCCGTGCCCGGGATCAGCGCGCCGCGCAGCGGGGACCAGCCGCCCCATTCCTGCGTGTTCCACACCGGCCACTGCGGCTCCACGACGTCGAGCAGCCGGAAGCCGCCGCCCACCACGTCGCGCACCCGGTCGCCGAGGGTCCTGTGGTGCTCCACGTAGACCGCGTTCCCTTCCTCGTCCTCTTCCACGTACGGAGTGCGGTCGAAGTACGACGCCCCGGCCGTCAGGCCCTCGGGACCCGGCTCGTCGGGGAAGGCCCAGCGCACCGGGTGGGTCACGGAGAAGACCCAGCGCCCGCCCGGCCGCAGCACCCGCCGTACCTCGCGGAAGACCTTCACCGGATCGGCGACGAAGGGGATCGCCCCGTACGCCGAGCAGGCCAGGTCGAAGGAGCCGTCCCGGAAGGGCAGCGTCCCCGCGTCCGCCTGGACCAGCGGGAAGGTACGGGAGCGTCCCTCCGCGATGCGCAGCGCGTGCTGGAGCTGGCGGTGCGAGAGGTCCAGCGCCACCGGGCGCGCGCCCTGCGCCGCCAGCCAGCGCGAGCACTGGGCGGCGCCGGCGCCGATCTCCAGGACGTCCCGGCCGCGCAGCTCCTCGGCCGGGCCCAGCAGCTCGGCCTCCACCTCGTCGAGCCCTTCGGGGCACCAGACGAAGCGGTCGTCGCCGAGGAAGCTGCCGTGCTCGACCTGGTAGTCGTCGGCGTTCCTGTCCCACCAGCCCCGGTTGGCGCGGCTGCTCTCGGTCTCCCCGGAGTCACGGCGGGTCGCCTCCGGCTCGGGCTCCGGCGCGGGCCCGGGGAGGGGCCCCGGTCCGCCGGACTCGTACGCCGCCGCCTGTGCCGTTGTCCGCTCGGCCTGTTCTCGCTGCTCTTGGATCATCATGTCCGTCGTCGTAGGGTGCGGGCGAGGGCCCTTGTGGCCTCATCAAACGCAGTTTGTGCCGGGTATGGGACGTTCCGCCCCGGGTGTGCGCCTTCGCGCATTGACCGTGCCCGGCTGCTTCCGTATGCTAAAGGTTGCGCTGCGGGCTTGCGCGCCTCAGACGTAGCAGCCGCGCTCGCACTCTGTAAGTACGTTTTCCTCGGTCGGCGAGGCGCTTTCCCCGGAATCTCGGGGACGGCGCTCCCTTGGCTGTCCGGGTTCTTGCAGATGGCGATACGGGCTCCCGGCGTAGCAGTACCTACGACTCACTGTCCGCACCGGAGCCCTTTCCCACATGACGAGCAGCACCGAGACCACCGCCACCACCCCGCAGGTTGCGGTCAACGACATCGGTAACGAGGAAGCCTTCCTCGCCGCGATCGACGAGACGATCAAGTACTTCAACGACGGCGACATCGTCGACGGCGTCATCGTGAAGGTCGACCGGGACGAGGTCCTGCTCGACATCGGTTACAAGACCGAAGGCGTCATCCCCTCCCGCGAGCTTTCCATCAAGCACGACGTCGACCCCAACGAGGTCGTCGCCGTGGGCGATGAGATCGAGGCCCTGGTTCTCCAGAAGGAGGACAAGGAAGGCCGTCTCATCCTGTCCAAGAAGCGTGCGCAGTACGAGCGCGCCTGGGGCACGATCGAGAAGATCAAGGAAGAGGACGGGATCGTCACCGGTACCGTCATCGAGGTCGTCAAGGGTGGTCTCATCCTCGACATCGGCCTCCGTGGCTTCCTGCCGGCCTCCCTCGTCGAGATGCGCCGCGTCCGCGACCTCCAGCCCTACGTGGGCAAGGAGCTCGAGGCCAAGATCATCGAGCTGGACAAGAACCGCAACAACGTGGTCCTGTCCCGCCGTGCCTGGCTGGAGCAGACCCAGAGCGAGGTCCGTCAGACCTTCCTCACGACCCTGCAGAAGGGCCAGGTCCGCTCCGGCGTCGTCTCCTCGATCGTCAACTTCGGTGCGTTCGTGGACCTCGGCGGCGTCGACGGTCTCGTGCACGTCTCCGAGCTGTCCTGGAAGCACATCGACCACCCCTCCGAGGTTGTCGAGGTCGGCCAGGAAGTCACCGTCGAGGTTCTCGACGTGGACATGGACCGCGAGCGTGTCTCCCTGTCGCTCAAGGCGACGCAGGAAGACCCGTGGCAGCAGTTCGCCCGGACGCACCAGATCGGCCAGGTCGTTCCCGGCAAGGTCACCAAGCTCGTTCCCTTCGGCGCGTTCGTCCGCGTCGACGAGGGCATCGAGGGTCTGGTCCACATCTCCGAGCTGGCCGAGCGCCACGTGGAGATCCCGGAGCAGGTCGTCCAGGTCAACGACGAGATCTTCGTCAAGGTCATCGACATCGACCTGGAGCGCCGCCGCATCAGCCTCTCGCTGAAGCAGGCCAACGAGTCCTTCGGCAGCGACCCGGCCTCGGTCGAGTTCGACCCGACGCTCTACGGCATGGCCGCGTCCTACGACGACCAGGGCAACTACATCTACCCCGAGGGCTTCGACCCCGAGACCAACGACTGGCTCGAGGGCTTCGAGACCCAGCGCGAGGCGTGGGAGGGCCAGTACGCCGAGGCGCAGTCGCGCTTCGAGCAGCACCAGGCCCAGGTCATCAAGTCCCGCGAGGCCGACGAGGCCGCCGCTGCCGAGGGTGCTGCCGCGCCCGCCGGCGGGGGCAACGCCCCGGCCGCCTCCGGTGGCGGTGGCTCGTACTCCTCGGAGTCGGCGGACAACTCCGGCGCCCTGGCGTCGGACGAGGCCCTTGCCGCGCTGCGCGAGAAGCTGGCCGGCGGCCAGAGCTGACGCTCCGGCAGTGTGTAGTAGGTAGGTAGCAGGACCGCTTGAACGTAAGGCCCGTTCCCCTCGGGGAGCGGGCCTTACGCGTGCCCGGACCGCGCGCCTGCGGGAGGTCCTTGCCGCCCGTGACGGGGCGGCGCACGCTGGGGCAGGGCGCGCCGCCGCCGTCAACCGGGCGCCTGCGGACGGATGTTCGCCATGGCGGGGCCGGTCGGATGGGTTAGGCGGGTGGGACGTGGGGAATGCCTGCGCCCCATGACGCGTTCTTCGTTATGAACACGAGGAGGAGCGGTAACCGTGCTTGATCCGCAGGGTTTGTACGAGTGGGAGCCCAAGGGCCTCGCCGTCGTCGACATGGCGCTGGCGCAGGAGTCGGCGGGCCTGGTCATGCTGTACCACTTCGACGGCTACATCGACGCGGGGGAGACGGGCGACCAGATCGTCGAGAACCTGCTGGAGTCACTGCCCCACCAGGTGGTGGCCCGATTCGACCACGACAGACTGGTCGACTACCGCGCGCGGCGCCCGCTCCTGACGTTCCGGCGCGACCGCTGGACGGACTACGAGACGCCCACGCTCGACGTACGGCTGGTGCAGGACGCCACGGGCGCCCCGTTCCTGCTGCTGTCGGGCCCCGAGCCGGACGTGGAGTGGGAGCGCTTCGCTGTCGCCGTACGGCAGATCGTCGAACGCCTCGGCGTCCGGCTGTCCGTCAACTTCCACGGCATCCCGATGGGCGTACCGCACACGCGTCCCGTCGGCATCACCCCGCACGGCAACCGCACGGACCTCATGCCGGGCCACCGCGGCCCGTTCGACGAGGCCCAGGTGCCGGGCAGCGCCGAATCGCTGGTCGAGTACCGGCTGATGGAGTCGGAGCACGACGTGCTCGGAGTCGCCGCGCATGTCCCGCACTACGTCGCCAGGTCCTCGTACCCGGACGCGGCGCTGACCGCCCTGGAGGCGATCACCGCCGCGACGGGGCTGGTGCTGCCGAGCGTCGCGCACTCCCTGCGTACGGAGGCGCAGCGCACCCAGACCGAGATCGAGCGGCAGCTCGGCGAGGGGGACGAGGAGCTGGTCACGATGGTGCAGGGGCTTGAGCACCAGTACGACGCGATGGCCGGCGCCGAGACCCGGGGCAGTCTGGTCGCCGAGCCGGCGGAGCTGCCGTCGGCGGACGAGATCGGGCGCGAGTTCGAGAAGTTCCTCGCGGAGCGGGAGGGCGAGGCCGGGGCGTGACCCCATACGGGCGGCGTGGGGCGGACCGCCGCCCGGCCCAGCCGGGTGGTGCGCGAGGCTCTAGGCTGCCTCCATGCTGAGGATGGGACTCACCGGCGGAATCGGATCGGGAAAGAGCGAGGTCTCCCGTCTGCTGACCGGATTCGGAGCTGTGCTGATCGACTCCGACCGGATCGCCCGGGAGGTGGTGGCGCCGGGCACACCCGGACTGGCGGCCGTGCTCGCCGAGTTCGGCCCGGACGTCCGCACCTCCGAGGGCGCGCTCGACCGGCCGGCACTCGGCCGGATCGTCTTCGGCGACCCCGAGCGGCTGCGGGCGCTCAACGCGATCGTGCACCCGCTGGTGCGGGCGCGCTCGGCCGAGCTGGAGGCCCAGGCGGGCCCGGACGCGATCGTCGTCCACGACGTACCGCTGCTCGTCGAGAACGGCATGGCGGGGCTGTACGACCTCGTCGTGGTCGTCGACGCCACCCCCGAGACCCAGCTCGACCGGCTCGTACGGCTGCGCGGGATGACCGAGCACGCGGCGCGCGAGCGGATGGCGGCCCAGGCCACCCGGGAGGCGCGGCGCGCCGTCGCCGACCTCGTCATCGACAACGACGGCCCGCTGGAGCGGCTGGAGCCGCAGGTGCGCGCGGTGTGGCGGACCGCGACGGAACGCGCCGCTGCGCGCGGCTGACCGGTCCGCGCCGGATGCGGCGGGCACGAGGGCGTCACGAGGGCGTGAGGAATAGCGTCGCCGTGTCCCGCGTTGAGAGCGCGAAGTCAGGGAAGGATGCGAACGTGCCAGAGAGCCCGGAGACCCACGTCATCGACTACCGCGCGGCGGAACAGCTTCTCGCCGCGCGAGACCCGCGCGGGGCCGTCAAACTGCTGGACTCGGTGATCGCGTCCCATCCGGAGAACACCGCGGCCCGGCTGCTGCGCGCCCGCGCCTTCTTCGCCGCCGCGCAACTGCGCCCCGCCGAGCTGGAATTCGAACTCGTACTGGAGCGGGAGCCGGACAACGCGTTCGCGCACTTCGCGCTGGCCCGTACGTTCGAGCGCTCGGGGCGGCCGGAGCAGGCGAAGCGCCACTTCCGGCTCGCGGCGGCGCTGGACCCCAAGCCGGAGTACCTCCAGGCGGCGCGCTTCGACTCGAACGCACCGGACGCCTGAAGCACCCGCGTCAAGGGCTGGGCCGCTCAGATCATGGGGTGTGGTGGCGGAGGTGGCGGCGCCGGCGCATCCGATGGCGCTCCAGGTCCCGGATGCGCTCCCGGTCCTGCACGAGAATCGGGTACGGGCCGTGGTCCGGCCGGTACGGAGGGACATCCCGGCCCGGCTGGAAACGCGGCCCCTGCCGGATCCGTGCCAGGACCACGGCCAGATCGATCGCGACGATCAGCATCAGCACCCCGCAGGCGGCTGCCCACCCGGGTCTTCCGGCCACGGCGAACGCCGCCGTACCGAGGGCGGTCCAGACCAGCCCCCACAGGCTCAGCCAGAACCGCATCCGCAGCGCGCTGCGCGCGGTGACAGGTTCACTACCGGTGCGCATGGCTCTCGCACCTCCCGTTCCGGCCCTCACCGCTGGTGTACCCGGCGACGCGCGCCGGTGAACGTCGCGGGCGCCTCTCGGTGTCAGCGCCTCAGTGCACGATCGAGTAGCTGCGCCACGGCCCGGCGCCCGGAGCGATCACATCGGACAGCGTCGTGGCGATGTACGTCGTGTTCTTGCCGGTGCAGTCGGCCGTCGGGTACGCGACGAGATCGAGCACGGTGCGGTTGGTGATCGCCACGGCTCCGGTCGGTTTCAGTCTGTGGCAGCCGGTGACCGACGGGGTGGTCACCTGGACACGGCTCTTGTGGCCGGTGTCGTACGTGATGGTGCCCACCGCGGCCCGGCCGAGGACGGAACAGCCCGTGACGGCGAAGGTCAGGAGGACGGCCCCGGCGGCGATGCCGAGGCGCCGGTGATCGGTCACGGACATGGGCGGGTCCTCGTCTCGGGAGCGGAAGCGTGAGCAGGGGGCTGCGGGGAGGCTGGGGCTGGGGCTGCGGGACGGCTGCGGCTGCGGCTGCGGCTGCGGCTGCGACTGGGGCTGGGGCTGCGGGACGGCTGCGGCTGCGTGAGGAAGCCGGAAAGGGGGGGCGGAACAAGGAGCGGAACGGGCGGCGGGCGGGCGGAGAGCGGACATGTGCTGGTCACCCTGCCGGATGGGAGACCCCGCGGCACCGCGAGCGCCGCCGGTCGGGCTACGCGCCGGTAATCCTCCTGCCCCGCGTGTCTCGACCACCGGTCATACAAGGCATACCGTGGTAATCAGCACCTCGGTCCGGCGTCTGGCGTCAGGGGGCCCATCATGGTCGAGGAACTGGTCATCGCGGTCATAGCCGTCATCTGCGCGTGCGGGCTGTACGCCATGGCGGCGGCCCGGGTCGTCAAGCAGTACGAGCGGGGCGTGGTCCTGCGCCTGGGCCGGCTGCGGGAAGGGATCAGGGGCCCGGGGTTCACCACGGTCATCCCCTTCGTGGACAAGCTCCACAAGGTCAACATGCAGATCGTGACGATGCCGGTGCCCGCCCAGGACGGCATCACGCGCGACAACGTCACCGTGCGCGTGGACGCCGTGATCTATTTCAAGGTGGTCGACGCGGCCGACGCGGTGATCAGGGTCGAGGACTACCGGTTCGCCGTCTCCCAGATGGCACAGACGTCGCTCCGCTCCATCATCGGCAAGAGCGACCTGGACGATCTGCTGTCGAACAGGGAGAAGCTGAACCAGGGCCTGGAACTGATGATCGACAGTCCGTCGATCGGCTGGGGTGTCCAGATCGACCGGGTCGAGATCAAGGACGTGTCGCTGCCGGAGACGATGAAGCGGTCGATGGCACGCCAGGCGGAGGCCGACCGGGAGCGGCGCGCGCGGGTCATCAACGCGGACGCGGAGTTGCAGGCGTCGAAGAAGCTCGCCGAGGCCGCCGAGCAGATGTCCGGACAGCCCGCGGCGTTGCAGCTCAGGCTGCTCCAGACGGTCGTGGCGGTCGCCGCCGAGAAGAACTCCACCCTCGTCCTGCCCTTCCCCGTGGAGTTGCTGCGCTTCCTGGAGCGCGCCACGCCCGGCGAGGCCGCACAGGCGGTCCAGGCGGTCTCCGAGGTCGCGCAGGCGACGACCGCTCCCGCCGCCCGGCCGGCCCCGGACCCGGGCCCGCTGCCGGACCCCGTACCGGTGGTGGACCGAGAACCGGAACCGGCCGCGGAACGGGAGCCGGAACCGGCCGGTTCCCCGGAGCCCGGGGCCGAACCCGACCCTGACCCGGAGGCGCTGAGGGAGCGGCTGGCCTCTCCCGATTCCTCGCCGCCCGCCAGGCCCCACGTCCAGCCGCACGTCTGACCGGCGCCGTATGACGCGCCGGGGCCCGGTCTGCGCGACCCGGCAGGGCAGGGTCGGCGGACGACCCGCCCTCGACCCACCGGTGGTGGCGTTCCTGGGGATCCCGTACGCGAGCGCTCCGCGCTTCGGACACCCCGTGCCTCCCGAGCCGTGGGAAGGCGTCCTGCCCGCGGTCGCGTACGGTCCGACGGCGCCGCAGGCCCCGTACACACCGCCCCTCGACGCCCTTCTGCCGCAGCACACCGTCCCCGGAGCGCCGGGGGAGAGCTGTCTCAACCTGAACGTCTGGACCCCCGAGCCCGGCCCCGAGGCCCGTCTTCCGGTGCTGGTGTGGGTGCACGGCGGGGCCTTCGCGAACGGTTCGGGATCGCTGCCCGCGTACGACGGCGGTACGTTCGCCCGCGACGGCGTGGTGTGCGTGACGATCAACTACCGGCTCGGGGCCGAGGGCTTCCTCCACCTCGACGGCGTACCGGACAACAGGGGGCTGCTCGACCAGATCGCCGCCCTGGAGTGGGTGCGGGAGAACATCGCCTCCTTCGGAGGCGACCCGGACCGGGTCACCCTCTTCGGGCAGTCGGCCGGAGCGATGAGCATCGGCGCTCTGCTCGCCATGGAGCGCGCTCGGGGGCTCTTCCGTGGCGCGATCCTCCAGAGCGGCGCGGCCCACCACTACCTGCGCCCCGCCTCGGCGCGGCTGATCACGGCCCGGCTCGCCCGGAAACTGTCCGTGCCGCCCACCGCCGACGCCTTCGCCGCCCTTGCGCGGCCCCGGTTGCTGTCCGCGCAGAGCGAGCTGCGCGCGGAGATCGGGGCCCGGCCCGACCCCACGCTGTGGGGCGAGGCGGCGCTCAACATGATGCCGTTCGAACCGGTCCTCCCCGAGCTGCCGCTGCCCGGGCCCGGTGACGGAGTCCGGCTGCTGGCCGGCAGCAACCGGGAGGAGTACCGCCTCTTCCTCGTGCCCACCGGACGGCTGGACGCGCTGCCGGAGACCAAGCTGCGCGCGACCGCGGCCGCGTACGGCCTCGACCCGGAGCGGGCACCGGCCGTCTACCGCGCGGCGCGGCCCGACGCGGGCCCGGGCGAGGTGTTCGACGCCCTGGCCACGGACTGGTTCTACCGGATCCCCGCGATCCGCCTCGCCGAATCCGTGCCCGGCTCGTACCTGTACGAGTTCGCCTGGCGCTCCCCGCGCCACGGCGGGCTGCTCGGCGCCTGCCACGGCGCCGAGCTGGGGTTCGTCTTCGACCGTCCGGACCACCCCGCGTACACCCCGATGCTCGGCGACCGGCCGCCGGCCGGGCTCGCGCGGGCGATGCACCGGGCGTGGGTGGCGTTCGCGCGGACCGGCGACCCGGGCTGGGAGCCGTACGACCGCGACACCCGTACGACGATGGTGTTCGGCGACGGCCCCGACGCCGCCTCCGCGCCCGTGCGCGACCCGCGGGCGCGGGAGCGCGAACTCTGGGACGGGCTGCGCTGACCTGCGGAAAGGCTCTGCCGAGGGGCGGTGTCAGACCCCCCGCCTAGACTCGCAGAGTAATCGGACACCGGCCGATGCGAAGCGGGGAGGGGGAAGGACCATGACCGTGCACGGAACCGCGGCGCTGGTGCGTCACGCGGCCGTTTTCCTGCCCGCGGGGCTGCCGCGCGAGGGGCGGGTCGCCTTCTGGGCGCCGGAGGGGGAGCTGCCCGAGGAGCCGGAGGACGAGCTGACGGTCGTACGACGCGACGGCGGCGAACACGGCGCCGGCGCCGGTTCCGGCAGCGGTGCGACCGAGGGTGAGGACGGCGATGCCGGGGTCCACGCGGTCACGGTCCCCGTCGTCCTGATGTCCGTCGCCGACGCGGTCCCGCTCCTGGTCCGCGCCCGGCGCGACAGGACGGCGCACCCGGCCTCGGCCTGCTGGGGCGCCGCCGCGCTGCACGCGCTCCAGCTGGCCGCGCGCGGCCGGCTGCTCCCCGGGCTCACCGCCTCCGACCATGACGCCTGGCGGGCCGGCCCGCTCGACGCCGACGACATCGCGCAGTTGCGCGCCATCGCCGCGGCCATGCCGCCCGAGGCGCACCCCGTACCGCTGCCCGGCGACGGGCCGCTCCTGCTGCCCGAGCCCGAAGCGCTGGTCCGTGCCTTCCTCGACGCGGTGGCCGACTCCCTGCCGCGCACCCCGGCGGCGGCGTACGCGGCAGGGGCGCCGTTCGCCGCCCGTGCCGGGCAGCATCTGCCGGGCGCCAGGGCCTGGGCGGCCGAGGCGGCGGCCGGCATGGACGCGGGGGTACGGGTCTCGCTGCGCCTCGACCTCTCGGCGTACGAGCTGTTCGACCACACGGAGAGCGCGGCGGAGAGCGCACCCGCCGTCCGGGCCGGCCACACCCCCCTGGCCGACGACATCACCGCCGGCGACCGCGCCACGGGCGACGAGGTACGCCGGGCCGGGACGGCGCTCGTCCAGGTCCACAGCCTGGCCGACCCGACCCTGGTCATCGACGCGGCAGGACTCTGGGCGGGCGACGGAGCCGACAGCTTCGGGCCCCGCGCCCGTATCGACGCCATGCTGGCGCTGCGCCGTGCCGCCCGCGTCTGGACGCCGCTCGCCCGGCTCCTGGAGCGCGACATCCCCGACGCGCTGCCGCTCTCCGAGAACGAGCTGTACGAACTGCTCGGGCCCGGGGCGGCCCGCCTCGCGGAGGCGGGCGTCGCGGTGCACTGGCCCCGGGAACTGGCGCGTACGCTCACGGCGGCGGCGGTGGTCCGCCCCGCGCCCGGCTCGGCCACCGACGGCACCCCGTTCTTCGACAGCGCGGAACTGCTCAAGTTCAACTGGCAGTTGGCGCTCGACGGCGATCCTCTCTCCGAGCACGAGATGGACGCCCTCGCCGAGTCGCACCGGCCGATCGTCCGCCTGCGCGACCAGTGGGTGGTCATCGATCCCGCCCTCGTACGGAAGGCCCGCAAGCGGGAGCTGGGCCTGCTGGAGCCCGTCGACGCGCTGGCCGTCGCGCTCACCGGTACGGCCGACGTCGACGGCGAGACCGTGGAGGCCGTACCCACCGGCGCGCTGGCGGCGCTGCGCGACCGGCTCCTCTCGGGCCCGGCGACGGTCCCCCAGCCCCCGGCGCTCGCCGCCACCCTGCGCGACTACCAACTGCGCGGCCTGGCCTGGCTGGACCTGATGACCTCCCTCGGCCTCGGCGGCTGTCTCGCGGACGACATGGGCCTCGGCAAGACCGTCACGCTCATCGCCCTCCACCTGCACCGCGCCCGCCCCGCCCCGACGCTGGTCGTCTGCCCCGCCTCGCTCCTCGGCAACTGGCAGCGCGAGATCACCCGCTTCGCCCCCGGTGTCCCCGTGCACCGCTTCCACGGCACGGGCCGCACCCTGGACGAGGTGACCGACGGCTTCGTCCTCACCACGTACGGCACGATGCGCGGCAGCGCCGAGACGCTGGCCGCGCACCCCTGGGGCATGGTCGTCGCGGACGAGGCGCAGCACGTCAAGAACCCCTTCTCGTCCACCGCCAAGGCGCTCCGCACGATCCCGGCGCCCGCCAGGGTCGCGCTGACCGGCACGCCCGTGGAGAACAACCTCTCCGAGCTGTGGGCCCTCCTCGACTGGACCACCCCCGGGCTGCTCGGCCCCCTCAAGGCGTTCCGCGCCCGCCACGCCAGGATCGTGGAGAACGTGGAGAACGCGAAGAGCGCCGACATCAAGGACGCCGACAACGAGGAGGCGGTGGAGCGACTGGCCCGCCTCGTCCGGCCGTTCCTGCTGCGCAGGAAGAAGTCCGACCCGGGCATCGTGCCCGAGCTGCCGCCCAAGACCGAGAGCGACCACCCCGTCCCCCTCACCCGGGAACAGGCGTCGCTGTACGAGGCGGTCGTACGCGAGACGATGGCCGCCATCGAGGCGTCCGAGGGCATCGCCCGACGCGGCCTGGTGATGAAACTGCTCACCTCCCTCAAACAGATCTGCAACCACCCCGCGCAGTTCCTGAAGGAGGACGCCGCCCGGCTGACCGGCCGCTCCGGCAAGCTCGCCCTGCTCGACGAACTGCTCGACACGATCCTCACCGAGGACGGCTCGGTCCTGATCTTCACCCAGTACGTGTCGATGGCGCGGCTGCTCTCCGCGCATCTCGCGGCCCGCGCCGTCCCCTCCCAGCTGCTCCACGGCGGTACGCCCGTCGCGGAGCGCGAGCGCATGGTCGACCGGTTCCAGTCCGGCGAGGTGCCCGTCTTCGTCCTCTCGCTGAAGGCGGCGGGCACCGGGCTCAACCTGACCAGGGCCGGCCATGTCGTCCACTTCGACCGCTGGTGGAACCCGGCCGTCGAGGAGCAGGCCACCGACCGCGCCTACCGCATCGGCCAGACCCAGCCCGTACAGGTCCACCGGCTCCTCGCGGAAGGCACGGTCGAGGACCGGATCGCCGACATGCTCGCCGCCAAGAAGGCCCTGGCCGACGCCGTCCTCGGCTCCGGCGAAGCGTCCCTCACCGAGCTGACCGACCGCGAACTGGGCGATCTCGTCTCCCTGCGGAGGCCGTCATGACCGCGGCGCGCGCACCCCGGCACGACGACCGCCGCCGGACGTTCCCCGCCCTGCCCGCCCGCCCCGGCGACAGCGGCCACGGCGACTTCGCCGAGACCTGGTGGGGCAACGCCTGGGTGGAGTCCATGGAGGACACCGCCCTCGACACCGCGCGCCTCCAGCGCGGCCGTACCTACGCGGGCAGCGGCCGTGTCGACGCGATCACCGTCACCCCCGGCCGCGTCATGGCGTACGTCCACGGCTCCCGGCCACGCCCGTACCGTACGGAGATCCGGCTGCGCACCCTCGGCGACACCGACTGGGAGGACCTGCTCGACGCCGCCGCGGCCCGCCCCGACCACATCGCCGCCCTGCTCGACAAGGCCATGCCGCACACCCTCGCCGCCTCCGCCGATCTGCTGCCCGCCGCGGGCGACCTCACCCCCGACTGCTCCTGCCCCGACGACGGCTACCCCTGCAAGCACGCGGCGGCCCTCTGCTACCAGACGGCCCGGCTCCTGGACGAGGACCCCTTCGTCCTCTTCCTGCTCCGGGGCCGCGGCGAACAGGAGATCCTGGCCGACCTGACCCGCCGCAACGCCGCCCGCTCCGCGGCGGAACGGACCACGACCGCGCCGCCGATGCCCACGGTCGACGCGCGGACAGCCCTCGCCCCGCGCCCGCTCCCACCGCTGCCGCCACCGTTCCCCGCCCCCGCCCACCCCGGCCGCCCGCCCGTCTACCCCCAGTCGCCCGGAGCGCCCGACCCGCTCGCCCTCGACCTCCTCGCCACCGAGGCCGCGGCCCGCGCGCACACCTTCCTCACCACGGGGCTCGACCCGATCGGCGCCCTCACCCCCTGGCAGGACGCGGTCCGGCTGGCCGCCGCCCACCCCGGCTCGGGGCTGACCGCCTCCACCCGCGCCCTCTACCGTGACCTGGCCGCGGCCCTCCACCGCGCCCCCACGGACCTGGCCCGCGCCGTCGCCGCCTGGCATCAGGGCGGCCTGGCGGGCCTGGCCGTACTGGAAGAGCCCTGGGACCCGCCGGCCGGTCCCTTCGACCGGGCCCGGCCCGCCCTCATAGCCGCCGACTTCCCGCACTTCCGCCCCGTGCGCAACCACCTCTCCACGGACTCGCTGCAACTCCGCTTCGGCCGCGACGGCCTCTGGTACGGCTACGAGTCGGACCGCGGACGGGAGGACTGGTGGCCGCGCGGTACCCCCGACACCGATCCGGTGGGCGCACTCTCCGCCCTGCTGGGCCGGTGACGGGTAAGCTCGTTCACTCCCGTACTTCGGTGGACTGACACATTTCGTAGCGGTTGAAGGGGGACCGGTGGAAGCCGAATTGGTGGCACTGGCGACGGCGGGCGCGACGGCACTCATCCAGCAGATGGCGACGGACGGCTGGAGCGGCGCGCGCGACCGGGTGGCCCGATTCCTCGCCGCACGCGGCTGGGGATCGGCGGAGTCCGTCGGCACCGACCTGGACACCGCGCGCGCCGAGCTGACCGCGGCACGCCAGGAGGACGACGCGGAAGCCGTCGACGACCTCCACGCGGAATGGCGCGGCCGACTGCGCCGCACCCTGCGCGCGGACCCGGCGGCGGCGGCCGAACTGCGGTCACTGCTGGACGAGTTGTCCCCGGAGGTCCCCGGTCAGCAGGTCCGCGATATTCACAACTCGATCAGCGGCGGTACGTACAACGAGCCGGTCATCCAGGCAGGCAAGGTCGACACGATCCACAGGATCGGCGGCCGGTACTTCGGGTCCGGCGGCCAGGGCGGCGCGCCATGACAGGTGACGGCGGGGGCCGCTGGGGCAACAGCGTCAACGGCGGTACGCAGCACGGCCCCGTCGTCCAGGCGCGCGAGATCGGCAGTTACACCTCGCAGCACTTCCACTTCCACGGCGGGGAGGAGAGCGGCGGGCCGCTGCCCGGCACCGCGCCGACGGGGCATCAGCTTCCGCTGGGGGAGGTGGCGTTCAAGAACAGGGTCGCCGAATCCGGTGACGTCCTGCGGGCCCTCGATCGCGAGGTGCCGTCCGGGCCCGTGCACC
The DNA here is from genome assembly GCF_042755665.1 of Streptomyces sp. NPDC059142. Lineage (NCBI taxonomy): Bacteria > Bacillati > Actinomycetota > Actinomycetes > Kitasatosporales > Streptomycetaceae > Streptomyces > Streptomyces sp. NPDC059142. The sequence continues at coordinate 21,158 of NZ_JBHZDA010000005.1, read as the reverse complement.
CCCTGATCGTCACGCTCAGCGGGATCAGCGGCATCGGCAAGACCGCTCTGGCCGTCCATCTCGCCCATGAGCTGAAGAGCCGGTTCCCCTGGTCCACCTATGTCGATCTGGACGAATGGCGTACGGCCGGTGCGGTCGACACCGAGGCCGTGCTCAAGCATCTGCTCCGCCGGCTGGGTGTGCGGGAGGGCTGGCTGCCCGCCGGGTACCGCGATCTGGTCGGCATGTACAAGACGGTGACCGACGGGGCCCGTATGGTGCTCGTCCTCGACAACGTGTGGTCCGCCGACGAGGTCACCACCCTGCTGCCGGTCTCGGCCCGCTCGGTCGTCCTGGTCGCCGGCCAGCGGCGGCTGCACGCCCTGGAGGGGCCCAGGACGGTCGCTCTCGTGCTGGAACCGCTGCGGAGGGAGCCCGCCCTCGACGTTCTCTCCGAGTACATCGGGAGCACGGGGCGTCAGGTCTCCCCGCAGATGGTGAGCCGGCTCGAACAGCTCTGCGCGGGTTTTCCCATCGCCCTGCACACCGCGGGCGGACTCCTGCGCGAACATCCCAGCAGACGGGTGGAGCGCATCGTCGCGGACCTCACGGCGGCCCTCCACGAGAAAGGGCTCTCCGTGGTGGAAGCCGTCTGGAACGCCGCCTACGACGCGCTGGACGCGGCCGACGCCCAGCGGCTCTACCACCTCATGCCGCGGTACTCCGGCTACGACCTCACCCTCGAAGCCGCCATGGCGCTGCTCGGCACCGGGCGCGACGACGCGGAGGACGCGCTCGACCTCCTCACCAACGCGGGGCTGCTGGCCGACTCCCCGCGTCCCGGCCGGAAGCGGCTGCACGACCTCCTGCGCGCCCACGCCGTACGCCGCGCGGACCGTTACGGCGATCCGGCCGAGACGGAGGACGGCCTGCGCCGGCTCGTGGCCTGGTACCGCAGACAGGCGGAACGGGCCGACCGGGTGATCGCCCCCGAAAGGATGCGCGTGGCCGAACCCGTGCCCGCGCTTCCCTACGCCCCCGACGTGCCGTTCGCGGGCGAGGCGGAGGCCCGGTCCTGGCTCGACACGGAACGCAAGGCCCTGTACGGACTCGTAGGGACCGCGAGCGACCTGGGCGAGGACACGCACGCCTGGTCCCTCTGCGAGCCGTTGTGGAAGCACTACGAGGACCACCACAACCACACGGACGCGATCCGCGCCTTCGGGACGGGCCGGGACGCCGCACGGCGCGAGGGGTCCGCCGAGGCCACGAAGGCGCTCATCCGGATGCGCTGTCAGCTCGCGCAGGCCCTCTGGAAGGCAGGCCGTCCCGAGGAGGCCGACACCGAGACGCGCCAGGCGTTGCGGTCGGCGGAATCGGTCGTTCCCGATACCAAACTGCACGCCTCCGCACTGGAGTTCCGGGGCAAGTTCCTCGCGGCGTGCGGAAGGCCCGACGACGCCGTGCCGTACTTCGAGCGGTCGCGCGCCCTCCACGCCGCGCTCCCCAACCCCTACGGTGTGCTGCTCCAGAGCCTTCTGCTCGGCCGGACGCTACGGGCCGCGGGCCGGTCGGCCGAGGCCGGGGAGGAGCTGGAGACCGCGCTCGCCCTGGCCAGGGAAGAGGACCATCCGCGCATGATCGGCCGGACGGCGGCCGAGCTGGGCCGTACGTACCGGGACGCGGGCCGTCCCGAGCGGGCCTTCGCCGCGTACGAGGAAGCGCTGGACCAGGAGCGGCGGCGGGAGTCCACGTACGACCAGGCCGTACTGCACGAAGAGCTGGCCGCCCTCGCCGAGGAGGCCGGCGACCGGGAGAGGGCGGAGGAACACCGCGGCAGTGCGAGGGAACTGCGCGTCCGGGCGGGCGCGGAGCCCGGCCGCGCGGGGGAGCCCGGCACCGGGACCTGAGACCGCGTCCCCGTACCGGGACCCGAGACCGCGCCCCGGTACCGGGACCCGAGCGCCCTGAAACCGGGCGCCGCGCTCACAGCTCGGCGCGGGTGTCCTCGTCCGTCGCCCGGGTCAGCAGGGCGGTGGACCGTCGGCCGCCCACCACGCAGTCGAGGGTCACCGGCACGGCGGCGGAGGCGGCGCCCGGGTTCGCCTCCAGCCATCCGTGCACGCAGGAGAGCACGGCCGCTGGGTCGGGCCGTACCCAGGGCTCGCCCCGTGAGGCGTCCGCGGTGATGCGCACCGCGAGCAGCCCGGAGGACCCGGCCTCGGGAGGAGCCCCGGGAAGAGCCCCATGAGGAGTCCCGGGAGGGGCCTCGGGAAGCACGCCGGGAACGGCCGGTTCCCGGCGGCGCAGGACGCAGCGGTCGTGGGCCAGGACGGCCGCCGCGGTCCGGCACGCGGGATGCTCCTCCAGAGCGTGGGCCGTCCAGCCGCCCGCCGTCCACACCGTGTCCCGCGTACGGTCCGGGGGGGCGGCGCGGGGGGCGGGGGGGCGGCGGGGCCGCCCCGCGCCCGCGCGCGGCGCCCCCCCCCCCCGGCCCCC
>NZ_JBHZDA010000005.1:2414-18670 GCF_042755665.1 Streptomyces sp. NPDC059142 | reverse complement strand
GGCGGCCCCCCCCGGGGGGGGGCCCGCCCGCCCGCCGCCCGCCCACCGGGGGCCCGGCGCGGGCCGCGCGCCGGGGGGGGGGGGCCGGGCGCGCCGGTGGACGAGGCCCGCGCTCCGCATCTCGTCGAGCGTGGACACCCCGTCCTCCGCGGCCACATGCCCGTCGTGCGGACCACTGTCCAGCGGATGCCGGGCCACGGACACCACGCTCCCCCGTACGCCGACCCGTACCGCCAGCGCGGTCGGCCGCTGCGCCGCGATGCGGGGCACGGACAGCGGGCGGGGGCGGACACGGCCCGGGAGCGGTTCCAGACCGAGCAGCGCGTAGCAGCGGGTGCGGAGGTGGTCCAGCGAACGTTCCCGCTGGTCGAAGGCGGCAGCGGCCAGGGCCCTCGTGTCCCCCGTACGGTGGCCGGTGACGGCCGCGTCGATCACCGCGGCCGGCGGTTCGTCCGGCGCGAGCCGCGGTACCCGGGCGAGGAGCCCGGCCATCGGGCTGGCCGCCAGCAGCTCCGTACCGCCGTCGTAACAGCCGATCAGGGGCAGGTCCAGGGCGGCGGGGTAGAGCGCGGACGAGCCGTGGTCGGTCAGGACGCAGTCCGCGGCGCTGAGCACGGCGGCCCACTCCTCGTGGGGGCGCGCCACCAGCAGCCCGGCGGCGAGCGCGGGCGCCAACTGCTCCCGCAGGGTGAACCTGCCCAGCCTGCTGTGGACATTGGGGTGCAGCACGAGGGCCACCTGGTAGGCGTCGTACGGCAGTTCGGCGGTCAGCCGCCGGGGCAGTCCGGGCCGGCGCGCGAGCAGTGACTCGGGCCCCCACGTCGACACCACGGCCACCAGCCGCCGTCCGCCGGTGCCGAGCGCGTCCCGGTACCGCTCCCGGCGGGTGCGGGAGGCCAGCACGCGGTCCAGCGTCGGATCCCCGACCACGGCGGCCCGGTGCGCGGCGGCCGGCGCCTCGCGGGCGAGCCGGGCCAACTGGTCGGGGTGCGCGAGGGCGTGCAGGGCGGCGAGCGGGACGCCGCCGCGCAGGAGCTGCCGTGTATGGAGCCCGGACGCCGAGTCGTCCGTCGAGGTGTGGGGGAGCCGCTTGTTGAACCCGGCGCCGTGCGGCAGCAGCACCAGCGGGCCGGGCAGCTCGTGCAGCGGTCCGTTGGGGCTCGCCGCCACCACCAGGTCGTGCCCGCCGCGTACCGCCTCCGACCAGGGGATCGTCCGGGCGCCCGCCCCGTCGAGCGCGGCGAGCGCGTCCGTACTGAAGTCGGAGCCGGGGACCAGAGTGAAGACCGGGCGGACCCGGTGGTCCCCGGCGAAGGCGGGGAGCGTGTCGAGCAGCCGGTTGAGCGCGGTGGCGGAGCGTACGGCGTACAGAACGGTCCGCAGCGCCGGTGCCGTACCGCTGCCGCCGCCGGTGTCGTCGGCGCTCGGCACGGACGGTGTGGAGCCCGCGGATACGGCGCTTCCCGGGGTCTGCGAGGGGTCCCCGGGCCCGGGACGGCACGACGGCATGGTCGCAGACTCTACCTCCGGCGCCTCATCCGTAGCGCGGGAGCACGCCGGTGCAGCGGCGCGGGACACGCCGGCGCAGGGCGGGAGCACGCCGGAAAGCCTGCCGCCCGGGGGCCGGGGCGGTTTCCCGGCCCGGTCCGGTGCGACAGGCTTCGACAGGCTTCCCCGTCCGTTCCGTGTGCGGCGCGTCCGTGTCCTCGCGGCCGATCCGTCAGCCGCTCACGCGCCCCGTGGAGAACGTCAGGCGGTGTGCAGGGTGAGGCCGTAGCGGTTGAGGATCGGCTTCAGCGGCTGGAAGAACGTCGTACCGCCGCTGGTGCAGTTGCCCGAACCGCCCGAGGTGACACCCTGGGCCTGGTCACCGCTGATGTAGGAGCCGCCCGAGTCGCCGCCCTCGGCGCAGACGCTGGTCTGCGTCATGGAGTACACGGCGCCCTGGGAGTAGTTGACCGTGACGTTCTTGGCCTGGACGTTGCCGCAGCGCCAGTGCGTCGTGGAGCCGGAGCGGCAGATCGAGGCGCCGATCGCGGCCTCGTTGGAGCCGCGCACGAGCTGGTCGGAGACGGTGCCCCAGCCGAGGACGACCGGAACGGTCCACCAGCCGCTGCCGACGTTCACCCACGCGTAGTCGTTGCCGGGGAAGGTCGAGCCCTGGAAGTTGCCGATGTACGAGTTGTCCCAGCCCCGGACCTGGGCGCCGGTCGAGCCGCAGTGCCCGGCGGTGACGAAGCCGCCCTGCACCGAGAAGCCGATGGAACAGCGGACGTTGCCCGTGTAGTACGGGTCGCCGCCGACCGTGCCCGCCGCGAAGGTCGTCGGGGCCTCGGCGGTCTCGGCGATCGTGACGGGGCCGGCCTCGCGGGCCTGGGCCACGAAGGCGCGGACATCGTTGTCGTTCTTCCGCGCGGCCACGACGTCCACCACGACCTGGTTGGTCCTGGTGTCGACGCGCCAACTGCTGACACCGGCCGGCGCGTCGTCGGCGAACGCGTCGATCCGGTCCTTCGCCGCGTCGAGCTGCCGCTCGCTGTGCTTGACGAGGCGTACGGTCGCTCCGGTCGCCCGTATCGCGTCGGCCTTCGCCGCGTCGGTGACGGCGACGGTCAGCTTGCCGCTGTCCGCGTTGAACCAGGCGCCGCCGTACGACGCTCCCGCCGCGCGCTTCGCCTTGGTCTCGACGGCGGCGGCGGTCTTCTCCGCGGCCATCCGTGCCACGGCCTGGCTCTCGGTCAGGCCGAAGTCCTTCTGCATCGCCGCGAGCATGCCCGCGGAGGCGGGGGCCTTGGCGTCGGCGCCGGTGGCGGGGGTGGCGGCCGCGGGCGCGATCCCTGCGGTCACCCAGGTGCCGAGGAGGAGGAGCGCGGAGAGTCCGGTGCGAACAACAGTCGTACGTCTCAAGGGAGTTGCCCTTCTGTGTTCCAGCAGCGTGGGGGTGGAACAGCAGCGCCTGAGAGCGCTTCCAAGCGATGCCAGGCGGAGCGTAACCGAGGGACGCGTGACAGGTCCATACCAAGGGTTGTGTGCGTCGGGGCGCCGGGCCGCCGCCCCTCCGCCTCCCTCGATGTCCCCCGGTGCGATCGTTTAATCCTTCGAGCGCGGGTTGTTGGCTTGTTAGGGTCGACGGCGTGGCGAAACTCAATCAGATAATCGCGGTCGAAAAGGGCGTCAAGTCCAAGACCCACCAGGACCTGACGGCGGCCCATCACGGACTCCAGAAGCCGGCGCTGCTGGCCGGGATTTCCCGTACGTACCAGGCGAAGGACGAGGAGGGCGAGCAGCTTCCGCCCGAGTCCACCCGGGTCCAGGTCAAGGCCGAGGACGTCCTGCGCGAGACCGCGAAGACCCTGACGCGCCTGTTCGACGTGACCGCGACGAAGGACTGGGCGAACTGCACGGCCCGCGCCGATGTCACCGTCGACGGACGGGTGCTGGTGAGCGACGCGCCGGTGGCGTATCTGCTCTTCCTGGAGAAGCAGCTCACCGACCTCAACACCTTCGTGCGCAAGCTGCCGGTGCTGGACGCGGCGGAGTCCTGGAGCCAGGACCCGTCTACGGACGACTGGAAGACGGAGGCGGTACGCACCCTCCGTACGAAGAAGGTGCCGCGCAACCATGTGAAGGCGGAGGCCACGGAGAAGCACCCGGCACAGGTCGAGGTGTACTACGAGGACATTCCCGTCGGTTACTGGACCACGGTGAAATTCAGCGGAGCGCTGCCGGCCCGCCGGGTCAACGAACTGCTCGACCGGGTGGAGAAGCTTCAGCAGGCGGTGAAGTTCGCCCGCGAGGAGGCGAACAGCGCCGAGGTCACCGACGAGCGGGTGGGGGACGCCGTGTTCGGCTACCTGTTCGGGTAGTCTCGCTCGGGTGGAACAGAGCAGTTCCCAAGGATTCCCCGGCCGTCGGGGCAGGGCTTGAGCCCTGTTCCGGTGTGTGCCGGGGTGCGCGAGGAGCGCAAGCTGAAACTGAGGCTTGTCGTGAACGGCGCGGTTCCAGTGGAGGTTCGAGTCCTCCCCGCGGCACATCCGTACGGATGGACGGGCCGCGGTAGCCCAACGGGCAGAGGCAGACCGCGATCAATCTCAGACTATTGCTCCAGACTCAGCATTCGCCGCCGATCGCCGGATCGAACGGGCCCAGGCCCCGGACGTCGAAATGCCGGTTCAACTCCGGCCTGCGCAGCTCGATGCGCGGTGGTCCAAAGGCAGGACGCGGCGACTTCATGAATGACCTGGGCTCTTAAACGTGCCGGCGTGCCAGATGGGTGGCAACTCAGGGCCCGGGAGGTTGGCTACGCCCCCGGGTCCGCTCCTTTTTCCGCCTGACACTCGCTACTGGCGGTATCCGCCCAGGAAGCGTCCGATACGGCTGATGGCCGCGTCGAGGTCGTCGGCGTACGGGAGGGTGAGGATCCGGAAGTGGTCGGGGCGCGGCCAGTTGAAGCCCGTCCCCTGCACGACCTGGATCTTCTCGCGCAGCAGCAGGTCCAGCACGAACCGTTCGTCGTCGTGGATCCTGTGCACCTTCGGGTCGAGCCGGGGGAACGCGTACAGCGCGCCCTTCGGCCGGACGCACGACACGCCGGGGATCTCGTTCAGCTTCTCCCACGCGCGGTCGCGCTGCTCGTACAGCCTGCCTCCGGGCGCGGTCAGCTCCTTGATGGACTGACGCCCGCCGAGGGCGGCCTGAATGGCGTACTGGGCGGGCGCGTTGGGGCACAGGCGCATCGACGCGAGCATCGTGAGCCCTTCGAGATAGCTGCGCGCGTGCTGCTTCGGGCCGGTGACCAGGAGCCAGCCCGAGCGGAAACCGGCCACACGGTACGTCTTCGAGAGCCCGCTGAAGGTGAGGACGACCAGGTCGGGGGCGAGGGAGGCGGCGGTGTGGTGGACCGCGTCGTCGTAGACGATCTGGTCGTAGATCTCGTCGGCGAACACCATGAGCTGGTGACGGCGGGCGAGATCGAGGATGCCCTCGACGATCTCGCGCGGATAGACCGCGCCGGTCGGGTTGTTGGGGTTGATGATCACCACGGCCTTGGTGCGGTCGGTGATCTTCGACGCCATGTCGTCCAGATCGGGGTACCACTCCGCCGACTCGTCGCAGAGGTAGTGCACCGGCCGGCCGCCCGCGAGCGTGGTGACGGCGGTCCAGAGCGGGAAGTCGGGGGCCGGGATCAGCACCTCGTCGCCGTTCTCCAGCAGCGCCTGTACGGCCATGGAGACCAGCTCGGAGACGCCGTTGCCGAGGAAGACGTCGTCGACCGTGACCTCGTTCAGCCCGAGCGCCTGGTAGCGCTGGGCCACGGCGCGGCGCGCGGAGAGGATGCCCCGCGAGTCCGTGTAGCCGTGCGCCTGCGGCAGCATCCGGATCATGTCCTGGAGGATCTCGTCCGGCGCCTCGAACCCGAAGAGCGCGGGGTTGCCGGTGTTGAGGCGCAGCACGCTGTGGCCCGCCTCCTCCAGCGCGTCGGCGTGTTCGATCACCGGGCCGCGGATCTCGTAGCAGACCTCACTGAGCTTGCTCGACTGCCGGAATTCCATGCGGTGGCCTCCCCGACCTTGAGTGCGATACTTGGTTTTACCAAGTGTGAGCTTGGAAAGTCCAACGACATGTCTAGACTGCGTCGCATGCCACGTCGCCGAAGCTATGACCAGTACTGTGCCGCCGCCCGCGCCCTCGACGCCGTGGGCGACCGATGGACGCTGCTGATCGTCCGTGAACTGCTGGCGGGGCCGCGCCGCTACACCGATCTGCACGCGGATCTGCCGGGCGTCAGCACGGATGTGCTCGCCTCCCGGCTGAAGGACATGGAGCGCGACGAACTGGCCACGCGGCGCAGGCTGCCCCCGCCGGCCGCCGCGTACGTCTACGAACTGACCGAGCGGGGGCGGGGGCTGCTGCCGGTCCTCACCGCGCTGGCGGAATGGGGCGCTCCGGCGCTGGAGGAGCGCCGCCCCACGGACGCGGTACGGGCCCACTGGTTCGCCGTACCGCTGCTGCGGGCGCTGTCGGGGCCGCTCGGCGCCCCGGGGGCCGAGGGCGTGGTGGAAGTCCGGCTCGACGAGGGCGTGTTCCACCTCCGGCTCGGGGACGAGGACGCGGACCGGGCGGTACGGGACGCCGCCCGGCCGGTGTACGGCGACGGCCCCGCGCCCGGTCCCGACGCCTGTCTGACCCTGGACGCCGACACCTGCCGCGCGCTCGGCGCGGGCACGCTGACGGTCGCGGACGGGGTACGCGACGGGCGGATCGACGTGGCGGGGGAGGGGACGCTCGCGAAGGCCCTGCGGGGGGAGTGAGGCACGGCCGGGGACGCAGGGGGCGCGGGCCGGGCGGGGGCGTCCGGGGGCGTCCGGGGGCCGCCGAGGGGCGGGGACGGCCAGGTGTGGGAGCGGCCGGAGGCGGAGGCGGTCAGGGGCGAGTGCCCCACGTCAACCTCGCGCCGCTCCGTTCGCCCGGAGGCTGGACGATGATGGACCGGTGCGACTCGAAGCGATCACCTGGGACCGGCTGACCGAGACCGTCGCCGACCGGCTGCTGGAGACGCCGGCGGCCGACGGCGGCCCCTGGCTGCGCGTCGCCTTCGACGGCGCCCCGGCCGCCCGCCCGGACCGCTCGGCCGCCGCGCTCGCCCAGGCGCTGCGGGTACGGGGGCGTTCGGTGCTGGTCGTCGGGGCGGGCGGCTTTCTGCGCCCGGCCTCGCTGCGGTACGAGTACGGGCGCGAGGACCCCGACACGTACTACAGCGGATGGTTCGACACCGGCGCCCTCTGGCGCGAGGTGCTCGGCCCGCTGGACCCGGGCGGCACGGGGCTGGTCCTGCCCGACCTCTGGGACCCGGTCACCGACCGGGCCACCCGCACCCCGCGCCGCGAACTCGCCCCGGGCGGGGTGCTGGTGGTGCACGGGCCGCTGCTGCTGGGGCACTGGTTCCCGTTCGACCTCACGGTGCATCTGCGGCTGTCACCGGGGGCGCTCCTGCGCCGCACGGAACCGGGCGAGCGCTGGACGCTCCCCGCCTTCGAGCGGTACGAGACGGAGGTGGACCCGGCCGCGAGCGCCGATGTGGTCGTACGGGCCGACGACCCGCGCCACCCCGCGTGGAGCGGCCTGCGCCCCGCCTGACCGGCGCGCGGCCGGCAACCTCGGCGCGTCCGTGGTCCCTGGCCGACTCCCCGCTGCACCGGTGCTGTTCTGCTCCCGTGCCGTTCACTCAGGTGCCGGTGCCGGTGCCGGTCGGCCGCCCGGGATCTCCACCGCCCGCGCGCCCGCCCGGCAGCCGGCCCGCGCCGCCCGCGCCGGGTCCGCCCCGCCGAGGCGCGCCGCCAGGAAGGCGCCGGTGAAGGCGTCCCCCGCGCCCGTCGAGTCCACGGCGCGTGCCGGGGACGCCGGGACCCTGGCCGTCACCGCGCCCCGCTCGGCCACGAGCGCCCCGTCGCCGCCCAGCGTCACCACCGCGACCGGCACCCGCCTGCTCAGCTCGGCCGCCGCGTCCGCCGGGTGCGGCAGCCCCGTGAGCAGCCGGGCCTCGTCCGCGTTGGGGAGCAGGGTCTCGGCGCCCTCGACCGCCGCGAGGAAACGATCCGCCCCCAGCTCCTTGAGGAAGCCCGCGGAGGCGGGGTCCACACTCACCGGAACGCCGCGCTCCAGCGCCGAGGCCAGCGCGGCGAGAGCCAGCGGCCGGCTGGTGTCGGCGAAGAAGAGATAGCCGGAGAGATGGAGCCGTCCGACCCCGTCGAGCAGCTCCGGTGACCAGACGGCGGGCGACAGGCGCAGCGCGGCGCCGCTGTCGGTCAGCAGGGTGCGCTCGGCGGTCGCGTCGACCAGACAGACGACGGTGGCCGTCGGCGCCCGCGCGTCGACGACGAGGCGGGCCCGTACCCCCGCGCGCCGCAGCCGTTCCGCGTGCCAGTCCCGGGCGTCCGCGCCCACCCCGGCCAGCAGCCGGACATCCGCGCAGCCGGTGTGCGCGGCCCAGCAGGCGGCGTTCGCCCCCGAGCCGCCCGGCAGCGTACGGATCTCGGCTGCGGTGTCGGTCCCGTGGGCCAGTGGGGTGCCGTACCGCGCCACCACATCGGTGACCACGTCACCGATCACCAGCAGCCCCGTCCCCGGGCGGCCGTGGCGGCCCGTCATCTGCCGCCGTCCTTCGGCCCGGCGGGGGATCCGGGAGCCTCCGGGGCCGTCCACGCGGCGGCGATCCGCGCGGCGAGCCGCACCGTGCCGCGTACCGCCGCGAGATTGGCCTCCAGCGAGGCGCCCGAGGTGCGGCGCGCCAGCAGGTCCAGCAGGAACGGGGTGACGGCCTGGCCGCCGATGTCCCGCTCCGCGCAGACGGCGAGCGCCTCGGCGAGCACCCGGTCGTGCAGCTCCGGATCGAGCTGGTCCGCCTCCGCGACGGGGCTGGCCACGACGAGCGCCGTGTCCGGGCCGCCCAGCGCGTCCTGCGCGGCCATCACCGCGGCGACCTGTTCCGGTGTGCGCACGGTCCAGTCGACGGGCTCGCCCGAGGAGGACAGGTAGAAGCCGGGGAAACGTTCCGTCCCGTAGCCGAGGAGGGTGACCCCCAGCGTCTCCAGCCGCTGGAGGGTCGCCGGGACGTCCAGGATCGACTTGACCCCCGCGCAGACCACCGTGATCCGGGTCCTGGCCAGCAGCCGCAGATCGGCCGACTCGTCCTGGGTCTCGGTCCAGCCGCGGTGCACCCCGCCCAGGCCGCCCGTCGCGAAGACCCGGATCCCGGCGCGCGCGGCGAGAAACGCGGTGGCGGACACGGTCGTCGCGCCGTCGGCGCCCGCCGCGATCGCGGGCGCCAGATCACGGTGGCCCAGCTTCCGTACGGAGCCGTCCCGGGCGATCCGCCGTAACTGGTCCCGGTCCAGGCCGACATGGGGGCGGCCGTCCAGGACGGCCACGGTCGCGGGGACGGCGCCACCGGCGCGTACGAGCCCTTCCAGCTCCTCGGCGACGGCGAGATTCCGGGGCCTCGGCAGACCGTGCGCGATGATCGTCGATTCCAGGGCGACCACGGGGCGCCCCGTGGCCAGCGCCTCCCGTACCTCGGGGGAGAGCTGCGATGTGGTGCCTGCTGTGTCGGGCATGTCCCCATCCCTGGCACCCGGGGGGCTCACGCAAACGTGCCCGCGCGCCCGCCGGCGGCCCGACGGCCGGAAACATCCCCCGTCCTAGAAGAGCGGCTCCGGAAGCACCCCCTCCAGGGCCAGCAGGCGCCTCTTCGTCTCCAGCCCGCCGCCGAAGCCGCCCAGCCCGCCGTGGCTCTCGACCACGCGATGGCACGGCACGACCACCGGCAGCGGGTTGGAGCCCATCGCCACGCCGACGGCCTGCGCCGCCGTGGGGCGGCCCACCCGCCGCGCCAGATCGCCGTAGCCGACCACCGTGCCGTACGGGACACCCGCCGCCAGTTCCCGCAGCACCTGGCGGTTGAAGCCGGAGGAGAGCGTCCAGTCCAGCGGCAGGCCGAACTCCCGCAGTTCACCCGCGAAGTACGCCGCCAGCTCGCGTACCGCCTCCGTCAGCAGGCCGGAGGCGGACTCGGCCGGCTCGGCGCCCAGATGGTCCCTGAGCTGGGCGAGCGCTCTCTCCCGTACGCGTGGCTCCGCGTGGAGGACGACGCGCACCAGCCCCCGGTCCGTCCCCGCCAGCAGCAGCGGACCGATGGCGCTTTCGACGACGGCCCACTCCACCGGCGACACCGGCGACCGCCCGTACCCGTTCATGGGAACCACGGTACGGGCCGCCACCGACAACGCTCCTGACCGGCGACGACGGGGGCCGGCCCCGGCTCGGCCGGCCAGGTCAGCCGATCGCGTCCCGCACCACGTCGGGGTTGTTGGTGATGATGCCGTCCACGCCGAGGTCCCTGACGCGTACCGCGCCCGCCGCGTCGTTGACCGTCCACGTGCTCACCGTCAGCGGCTTGCCGTGCGCGCCCTTGAGACGGTGCACCGCCGCCACGTACTCCTCGGTCAGCGAGGTGTGCGTCGGGTTGATCTGGTCCGTGAACGCCGCGTACGACGGGAGTTGTGCCACCGGGGGCGTGCCGAGGAAGCCCGTCGTGATGTCGGGCCGCCCCTGGTGCACGGCGCGGACGCTGTCCGCGCTGAAGCTCTGGATCACGAGCTTGTTCCTGACGTGCGCCCGGTCCAGCCAGCCTTCCTGGCGCAGCACCCGCAGGATGTCGTTCTCGATGCCCGGATACAGCTCGGGGGACTTGATCTCCAGGAGCAGCTTCTGCTGGTTGGCCTCGACCGCGCGCAGATACTGCTCCAGCGTCGGTACGCGGGTGCCCGCCCACCGCTCGCCGAACCAGCTCCCCGCGTCCAGGCGGGCGATCTCCGCGGCGGTGAAGTCCTTGACCTTCCAGGGCGCCCGGTCGGGGAAGACCCGCTCCACGTCCGTGGTGCGCGGGAGGCTGTCGTCGTGGATCACGACGAGCCGGCCGTCCTTGGTCCGCTGGACGTCGTTCTCCACCCAGTCGATGCCCAGCGCGTCGGCCGCGTCGACGGCCGGAAGGGTGTTCTCCGGCGCGTAGGCGGAGGCGCCGCGGTGCGCGATCACGAGCGGGCTCCCGCACCGTGCCGCCGGGTCCGCGGTGGCGGTGGCGGCCGTGGCGGTGCCCGGGAGGATCAGGGCCGAGACCCCGAGCAGTGCGGCGGCCGTGGTGACTGAGGTGCGTGCGTACACGTGGACTCCTCGCGTCGTGAGGTGGTCGTGAAGGGGGGTGTGCGGTGGGACGGTCCGCCCGAGGGTGACACCCTTCGGCCAACAGGAGACAGGCGAAGGACGGCCACGACATGAAGTCACAGCATGAGGTGGCATCGTGAAGACACGCCGGGGGAGAACTGTCCGGGAGTTGTGGATACGTCGGTTCGGGACGACCCCTGTCGATAAATCGCCGAGTACCTGTTTGAATCCAAGGCCGACCGTCCTACCTTCCCGAAACCAGCGCATCCGTACAGTGACCACAAGGGGCGAAGGGCAAACCGACATGCAGGGCACCATCGATGGATTCAGCTACGGCCTCGTCACACCCGTGGTGGCCTTTCTCATGGCCTGCCTCGGCTCGGCGCTGGGCCTGCGCTGCACCATGAGGTGCCTGCGGACCCGGCGCGCCTGGAAACCGGGCGGGCTGGCGCTCGGCGCCGCCTCGATCGGCTCCGGTGTATGGACCATGCACTTCATCGCGATGACGGGGTTCGTCGTCGTGGAGGCGCCCGTCGGCTACGACCGGCTGACGACCTTCGCCAGCCTGGCGGTGGGCATCCTCATGGTCGGCATCGGGATCTTCATCGTGGGCTACCGCGCGACGACCCCGATGGCGCTGCTCACCGGCGGGACGATCACCGGCCTGGGCATCGCCACCATGCACTACCTGGGCATGGCGGGGCTGCGGCTCGACGGCGGGAACATCGGCTACGACACCGTGACCGTCGCCGTCTCCGTGCTGATCGCCGTCATCGCCGCCACCGGCGCCCTGTGGGTCGTCGTCTCGCGCCGGGGGTTCATGGCCAGCCTGGCCGCCAGCCTCGTCATGGGCGCCGCGTCGACCGGTATGCACTACACGGCGATGGCCGCCGTCCACGTCCACCTGGAGGAGACGTCCGGCGCCGCGACCGGCGAACGGGCCGCCGAACTGCTCGTCCCGATGCTGATCGGCCCGGCGGTCTTCCTGCTGCTGGCGAGCGTCGCGGTGGTGGTCGACCCGCTGCTGCTGACCGGCGGCAGGGAGCCGTCCACGGGCTCCGGGTCCGGCTCGTGCGGGCGCTCCGGGGTGCCCACGCAGCGGATCAGGTCCCGCCCGGCCTACCGCGAACCGGCCGACAGGACCGCCGCCCGCACCCCGCGCCGCAGCCCTCCGGACGTCCACGACTGGTGATCCCCGCCCCGCCGCACGCCTGATCCGGGGCCGCCGCGGGAGCCGCTCGGGACCCCACTGTCAGTGCGGGGTCGTACGGTGGATCCATGCGGCCCGTTTCCAAGATCGAACGTACGGTGGCGCCTTTCGAGGTCGTCAGCTCCTACCAGCCCAGCGGCGACCAGCCCACGGCCATCGCCGACCTGGAGCGGCGTGTGCGCGCGGGGGAGAAGGACGTCGTCCTGCTCGGCGCGACCGGCACGGGAAAGTCGGCGACCACCGCCTGGATGATCGAGAAGCTTCAGCGCCCCACCCTGGTGATGGCGCCGAACAAGACGCTCGCCGCCCAGCTCGCCAACGAGTTCCGCGAGCTGCTGCCCCACAACGCCGTCGAGTACTTCGTCTCGTACTACGACTACTACCAGCCCGAGGCGTACGTCCCTCAGTCGGACACCTACATCGAGAAGGACTCCTCGATCAACGAGGAGGTCGAGCGGCTGCGGCACTCCGCGACGAACTCCCTGCTCACCCGGCGTGACGTGATCGTGGTCGCCTCGGTCTCCTGCATCTACGGCCTCGGCACGCCCCAGGAGTACGTGGACCGGATGGTGCCGCTGAAGGTCGGCGAGGAGCTGGACCGCGACCAGCTCCTGCGCCGCTTCGTCGACATCCAGTACACGCGCAACGACCTGGCGTTCACCCGGGGCACCTTCCGCGTCCGCGGCGACACCATCGAGATCTTCCCGGTCTACGAGGAGCTGGCCGTCCGCATCGAGATGTTCGGCGACGAGATCGAGGCGCTCTCCACGCTGCACCCGCTCACCGGCGAGGTCATCAGCGACGACCAGGAGCTGTACATCTTCCCGGCCAGCCACTACGTCGCGGGACCCGAGCGCATGGAGAAGGCGGTCAACGGCATCGAGCGGGAGCTGGAGACCCGCCTGGCCGAGCTGGACAAGCAGGGCAAGCTCCTGGAGTCCCAGCGCCTGCGCATGCGGACGACGTACGACATCGAGATGATGCGCCAGATCGGCTCCTGCTCCGGGATCGAGAACTACTCGATGCACTTCGACGACCGCTCGCCCGGCAGCGCGCCCAACACCCTCCTCGACTACTTCCCCGAGGACTTCCTGCTGGTCATCGACGAGTCGCATGTCACCGTCCCGCAGATCGGCGCGATGTACGAGGGCGACGCCTCCCGCAAGCGCACCCTGGTCGACCACGGCTTCCGGCTGCCGTCCGCGCTCGACAACCGGCCGCTGAAGTGGGAGGAGTTCCAGGAGCGGATCGGCCAGACCGTCTACCTCTCGGCCACGCCCGGGGCGTACGAACTCTCCCGCTCCGACGGGTTCGTCGAACAGATCATCCGCCCCACCGGGCTCGTCGACCCCGAGGTCGTCGTCAAGCCCACCGAGGGCCAGATCGACGACCTGGTGCACGAGATCCGCGAGCGCACCGCGAAAGACGAGCGCGTCCTGGTGACCACCCTCACCAAGAAGATGGCGGAGGACCTCACCGACTACTTCCTGGAGCTGGGCATCCAGGTCCGGTACCTGCACAGCGACGTGGACACGCTCCGCCGCGTCGAGCTGCTGCGCGAGCTGCGCGCGGGGGAGTACGACGTCCTCGTCGGCATCAACCTGCTGCGGGAGGGCCTCGACCTGCCGGAGGTCTCCCTCGTGGCGATCCTCGACGCCGACAAGCAGGGCTTCCTGCGCTCCGGCACCTCCCTCATCCAGACCATCGGCCGCGCCGCGCGCAACGTCTCCGGCCAGGTCCACATGTACGCGGACAAGATCACCCCGGCGATGGAGAAGGCCATCGACGAGACGAACCGCCGCCGGGAGAAGCAGACCGCGTACAACACCGAGCGCGGCATCGACCCGCAGCCGCTCCGCAAGAAGATCAACGACATCGTCGCGACCATCGCCCGCGAGGAGGTCGACACCGAAGCCCTTCTCGGCACGGGGTACCGGCAGACCAAGGACGGCAAGGCGAAGACCACACCGGTCCCCTCGCTCGGCGCGCAGCCGGCGAGGAGCGGGAAGGGCGCCGGCACGGGCGCGGTGGTCACCGACCGCCCCGCCGCCGAACTCGCCGGGATCATCGAGGACATGACCGAGCGGATGCGGGCCGCGGCGGCCGAGCTGCAGTTCGAGATCGCCGCCCGGCTCCGCGACGAAGTGGGCGAACTGAAGAAGGAACTGCGGCAGATGAGGGAGGCGGGACTGGCCTGACACGCCGGACACCTGGTGTGTTGCAAGACCGACACAAAAGCGGTCCATGTCTCCTGCCCCGTGCGCGCGACTGCGTAGGGTGCCGCGTACGCGTAACCGCACACGGACGGTTGCGGGGGAAACCATTCGAGAGGGGACAGCGCGTGGTGGACGTAGCGAAGGGCGGCGCGCCGGGGGGCCCTGGGGTCAATCTGACCAAGGGACAGGCCATCAGCCTGGAGAAGAAGGGCGGCGGCTCGCTGACCGCGGTGCGTATGGGGCTCGGCTGGCAGGCCGCGCCACGCCGCGGCCTGTTCGGCTCCCGTACGCGCGAGATCGACCTGGACGCCTCGGCGGTGCTCTTCGCCGACAAGCAGCCGGTCGACGTGGTCTTCTTCCGTCACCTGGTCAGCGACGACGGCTCGGTCCGGCACACCGGGGACAACCTGGTCGGTGGCGCGGGACAGGGCGGTGACGACGAGGCGATCCTCGTCGATCTGGCACGGGTACCGGTCCACATCGACCAGATCGTCTTCACGGTGAACTCCTTCACCGGCCAGACGTTCCAGGAGGTGCAGAACGCCTTCTGCCGCATCGTCGACGAGACCAACGGCCAGGAACTGGCGCGCTACACGCTCGACGGCGGCGGTCAGTACACCGCCCAGATCATGGCGAAGGTGCACCGGGTCGGCTCCGGCTGGCAGATGACGGCCCTCGGCAACCCGGCCAACGGCCGTACGTTCCAGGACCTGATGCCGTCGATCCTGCCGCACCTGTAACCACGGCGCAGGCGGCCGACGTACGCGGCTCCCGGAGGCCGGGCCCCGCCCGCGCCGCCGGGAGCCGCGCCGCCGCTCCGGCGTACCAGGGAGCGCGGCCGGGGGGCCGTGCCCGGACCCCGCGGCCGAGGAACGTGCCCGGACCCCGCGCCCGAGAAGTGCGCCCTCCCGGGGCCGCACCCGAGGAGCGTGCCCCGGAGCCGCACCCGTACCACCCACATCTCAAGAACGACGCGTCACCGACGAGGGGACAGAGGCGATGACGGCCGAGCTGGTACGGGGGCAGAACCACCCCCTGCCCCACACCCGACTGGAGATCCGGGTGACGGCCGGCGCCCCGGTGCTGGCCTGCGCCACACTGGGCGACGCCCAGGGCGCCGTACGCGGCCCCGAATGGATCGCCCACCCCGGCTCGCCCCGCCTCCCCGGCATCGAGGTGTCCCGCCAGGCCGCCGCCTCGCTGCGCTACCACGTCGATCTGGACGTCCTGCCCGAGCAGGCGCATCTCCTGCATGTGCTGCTCGCGCTCCCCGAGGGGACCGGCGGACCCGACCGGTTCGGCGCCACGGCCGCGCCCTTCGCCGCCGTCACCGCCACCGACGGCACCGAGATCGCCAGCTTCACCCTCACCGGCCTGGACACCGAGTCCGCCGTGCTGGCGCTGGAGCTCTACCGCAGACAGGGCGCCTGGAAGGTGCGCGCCGTCGGCCAGGGGTACGCCGGGGGCCTCGCCGAACTCCTCGCCGACCAGGGCCTGCCGCAGGCCGCGAGCTTCGCCGCGGCCGTCCAGGAGGCCGTTGCCCGGCATCTCGCCGGTGCCGTACAGGCCCCCCTGACCGGGGCGACCGGCGCGCAGGACGGCGCGCGGGCCAGGACCGACGCCACCCGGGCCGACGGCCGGCAGCCGTCCGCCGCCCCGCAGCCGCTCCCCGCCGACCCGGCCGCACCACCCGCCACGGCGCCCGGTGCGGCGGCGGGAGGCGCCGCCGGCGCGGTCAACTACACGCACCCCCGCCGGGTGACCGCCGCACCGCCCACCCCGCCGCCCGCCGCACCCCCCGCACCGCCCGGACAGCCGCCCCGCCCGGTCGCCGGGGACGCCACGGGCTGGTCCATGGACGAACGGCTCTACAACCAGGTCTGGGGGATGTTCGAGGACCTGGCCCGCACCGTCGCCGCCTACCGCAGCGCCATGGACTTCGCCGAGTCCCGGATGGACCAGGAGCTGGACCGCGTCCTCTCCGACCCACGCAACCGCGTCGGCGGCGCGGGCGGCGGCGCCCCCGCCGCGGGCCGCGCCCGCCCCCGCGCCCCCGCCGCCCGGGCCCCGCCGGTGGGAGACCGCCGCCGCACCCCACACCGCGCGGGGGC
>NZ_JBHZDA010000005.1:0-2404 GCF_042755665.1 Streptomyces sp. NPDC059142 | reverse complement strand
TTGTTGTGGGCGGGGCCGGGTGGGCCCCGGGTGCGGCCCCGGCACCCCCCCCCCCCCCCCCCGGGGGGGGGGGGGGGGGGCCCCCCCCCCCCCCCCGCGGCCCGCGCCCGCCACGACGACCTCGCCGCCCGGGCCCGCGAGGTCCTCGACCGCGACCTCACCCAGCTCGTCGCGGAGTCCGAGGTGGTCGAGCCCGCGCTGCCGCCCGCGTACGCCCGCTGGGACAGCCCCGTCTGGCACGCCTACCGCGTCCCGATGGAGATCCCGATGGCGCTCCGCCTCGGCGACGTCCATCTGCCGGAACGCCCGGATCTGCGCATCCCGATGCTCGTCCGCCTCCCGCTGGAGCGCGGGCTGTGGATCGACAGCGGGCGGGCCGGCTCCGACGCCGCCCTGATGACGGACGAGGCGCAGCTCCGCCGGGCGGCCGTGGACACGGCGGTGGCCCTCGCCGCCCGGCTCCTCGCGGTCCATCCGCCCGGCGCGTTCACGGTCGAGGTGATCGACCCGGCCGGTTCCGCCGCCGGCCCGCTCGCCCCGCTGGTCATGTCCGGCGCGCTGGACCGGCCGCCCGCCGCCGGTGCCGGGGGAGTGGCCGCCGTCCTCGCCCGCCTCACCCAGCGGGTCGACCTCGTCCAGATGGCGGTGCGCGGCGGCGCCGCCGAGTCGCTGCCGCCGGACCTGGACACCGCCGAGCAGCTGCTCATCGTCAACGACTTCCCGCACGGCTTCGACGACCGCGCGGTCACCCAGCTCCGCTACCTCGCCGACGAGGGCCCGGCGGTCGGCGTACATCTGCTGATGGTCGCGGACCGTGAGGACGCGCGCGCCTACGGACCGGTCCTCGACCCGCTCTGGCGCTCGCTGCTGCGGATCACCCCCGTGCCCGACGACCATCTGGCCGACCCCTGGGTGGGCCACGCCTGGACGTACGAGCCCCCGGCGGTCCCGCCGGGCGGCGAGGTGCTCCGCCGGGTGCTGGACCGGGTCGCGGAGTCCCGGCGTACGGGAGAACGCTGAGCGGCACTTGGTTTGGCAAACCGCCCTGACCTGCACACTTGAAGATCACTTGGACCGCTCTTTACCTTTCTTTGGCCTTTCCTGTACTGTTCCTGGCAGCGGAGGGGAGTACTCCCACATCGCGACGTGCCCGTCAATACGGACCGCCATCGGTCCCGGGGCGTCGGCCCGTGGAGCGGCAGTGCCGCCCGGGTGGAGGAGACCTCCGGCAGCGACGACGCTGATCAGTAGCCGTACGAAGCCGGAGGAACAGTGGACGTCTCCTTGAACCTGTGGGTGTTGACCATTCTTGGTCTCAGCGCCCTCATCGCCGTCGATTTCTTCATCGGGCGCAAGCCCCATGAGGTGTCGACGAAGGAAGCCGGCATATGGACGGTCGTCTGGATCGCCCTCGCCGTGCTGTTCGGTCTCGGCCTGCTGTGGTTCGGCTCGGCCCAGGCGTCCGGCGAGTTCTTCGCCGGGTTCGTCACCGAGAAGTCGCTCAGTGTCGACAACCTCTTCGTCTTCATCCTGATCATGGCGAAGTTCTCGGTGCCCTCACACCTCCAGCAGCGCGTGCTGCTCATCGGTGTGCTGATAGCGCTGGTGCTCCGCGCGGCCTTCATCGCGGCGGGCGCCGCGATCATCGCCAGCTTCTCGTGGGTCTTCTTCATCTTCGGCGCGTTCCTGATCTACACCGCCTGGAAGCTCATCCAGGAGGCGCGCGCGGACGAGGACGAGGAGGAGTGGGAGGAGAACCGTCTCCTCAAGACGGTCGAGCAGCGCTTCGGCGTGGCCGACCGGTACCACGGCACGAAGCTCTTCATCCGCGAGAACGGCAAGCGGATCCTGACCCCGCTCATGGTGGTCATGCTCGCCATCGGCACCACCGACGTGCTGTTCGCGCTGGACTCCATCCCGGCGATCTTCGGCCTGACCCAGGACCCGTACATCGTCTTCACGGCCAACGCCTTCGCCCTGATGGGTCTGCGCCAGCTCTACTTCCTCCTCGGCGGTCTGCTGAAGAAGCTGGTGCACCTCAGCTACGGCCTCTCGGCCATCCTGGGCTTCATCGGGGTGAAGCTCGTGCTGCACGCGCTGCACGAGCTGGGCGTGCACGTCCCCGTGATCTCCATCCCGGTGTCGCTGAGCGTCATCTGCGGTGTCCTGATCATCACCACGATCACCAGCCTCATCGCCTCCAAGAAGCAGGCGGAGCGCGAGGCGGCCGGGTCGGGCGAGTCGGGCGACGGCAAGGCGAAGGACAGCATAGGAGCCTGATTCCGCGGCCCGATGCCGCGCTCCGGCGCGACAGCGGGGGGGGGGGGGGGGGGACCGCCCCCCGCCGGCAACCGACCGTGATGCCGGAGGAGGGGGGGGGGGGGGGGGGACCGCCCCCCGCGAC
>NZ_JBHZDA010000004.1:135789-140260 GCF_042755665.1 Streptomyces sp. NPDC059142 | reverse complement strand
GCCGGCGAGGATCAGTCCTCTTCCGCGTCTTCCGCGTTACGGAACGGGATGGTGACCGTGACGCCGACGCTCGGCTTCCGGTTCTCCTCGTCACCCTCAAGCGGGTCGTTGTGGATGATGTCCTTCTGCATGGGCGGTTCTCCTCTCGGTGTGTTCGGCGGTACCTGTCCCGGCCGCCGCGGTACGGACGCGGCCGGAATCCCCCCTCCGGTCGGCGGGGGGCGTCTTGGGGGAGCGGTGCGTGCCGCGCAGCTCGCGGTCGAGGAAGACCACGGCGCGGCGGAGTACGGCGACATGGTCGCCGCCCTCGTAGCCGTCGTGCCCGCTGTCGAGCCACATCGACTCGTGACGGACTCCGGCATCGCGCAGCGCGGCGAGATAGCCGCGCACCTGGCCGGGCGGGCACTTGGCGTCCCGGGTGGCGGCCACGACCAGCAGCGGTGCCCGTACACGCGAGGCGTACCGGATCGGCGAGCTGCGGGCGTACGCCTCGGGCACCTCGTCCGGTGTGCCGCCGTACAGGCGCTCGTCGAGGGTGCGCAGCGCCGATGTGGTGGTGCGGTACGCGGCGACACCGTCGGCGACGGGCTTGACGGCGACGCCCGCCTGCCACAGCCCGGGGCGGGTGCCGAGGGCCAGCAGGGTGAGGTAGCCGCCCCACGAGGTGCCCCACAGCCCGACGGCGTCCGGGCGGGCCAGCCCGCGCCCGATCAGATCGGCGCGCACCGCCACCAGGTCCTCGACCTGTGTGAGCCCCACGCCCGCGCCGAACGCCCGGCGCCAGCGGGGGCCGTAGCCGGTGGAGCCGCGGTAGTTGACCCGTGCGACGGCGAAACCCGAGGCCACCAGCGAGTGCACGACACCGTCGTACGCGTCGCGGTCGTGGTCGGCGGGACCGCCGTGCACGAGGAGGACGAGGGGCGGCGGCGCGCCCCGCCCCCCGGCCGCCCGGCCCTCCGCCCGGCCCTCGGGAAGGCTGAGCCACGTGTGCACCGGGCCGTCCGGGGTCGGTGTCCACAGGTCACGGTGGTCGCCGGGTACGCGCCCCGGTACGGTGCCGAGGGCCGGCAGCGCGGTACCGGCGGTGGAGTGCATACGCGGCGGATGGGCCGTGTCCGTCCACAGGTAGTGCACGTCGCCACCGGCGCGCGGCGCCGCGTCCAGCAGACTGCCGGGCGGGGTCGGTACGCGGGTGAGGGTGCCGGTGTCCAGACGGGCCCGGTGCAGGGTGCTGCGGCCGTGGCGGTCCTCGCGGATCAGGACGGTGCGCCCCGCGTCCGCGTCCGGGTACCAGCGGGCGGTGATCTCGCTGTCGAACGCGCACCACGGGTACGTACGGATCCCGGTCCCCGGCCGCCAACTGGCCAGCAGATAGCGGTCGTCGTCCTCGCGCACCAGCAGCAGTTCGTCGTGTCCCGCGGTGGGGGCGAAGCCGAGCGACCAGAGTCTGCCGTGTTCCCCGGCGCCGGAGAGCACGGCGCGCGGTGTGCCGTCCG
Organism: Streptomyces sp. NPDC059142; assembly: GCF_042755665.1. Lineage (NCBI taxonomy): Bacteria > Bacillati > Actinomycetota > Actinomycetes > Kitasatosporales > Streptomycetaceae > Streptomyces > Streptomyces sp. NPDC059142. Next base: position 138,764 of record NZ_JBHZDA010000004.1, on the reverse strand, counting down.
CGGCCAGGACGGTCACGGCGTGCTCGGAGCCGGCCGGTCCGCTGATCGCCAGCAGGCCGGCCGTCGCGGTGAGCCCGGAGAGCGTGGCGTGCCGGTCGACGCGCGTCACCTCGTGCGCGCGGGCGCCGCGCCGTCCCAGATGGACGGTGGTCGTCCGGCCGTCCCCCAGCCCGAGGGCGACGGTCCCGTCGTCGCTCACGGCCAGTCCGCGCGGGGTGCCCGGGGGCACCCCGGTCAGCCCCGGGAGGTCGGGGCCGCCGCGGAAGGGCTGGAACCGCCAGTGCCCCGCGCCGTGCGCGTCCTCGTCGAACCACCACACGTTCGCGTCCCGGTCGATCGTTCCGTGCAGAGTGCCCCGGGGCCGGTCGGTGACCTGGCGGGCGCGCCCGGTCCCGGCGTCCCAGGCGAACACCTCGCACCGGCCGTCGGCGTCCGCGGTGAACGCCATCAGCGCCGGATCGGCGGCGCAGACCTCGGGCAGCACGGCGCGGTAGACCTGGTAACGGGAGCCGGTCATACGCCTCGCCCCCTCGCCGTGACGTCTCCGGCCGGGGTGTCCTCCGACGGTGTGGCCTCTGCCGGTGTGGCCACCCGTGGTGCGGCCACATGTGGTGTGGCCACACGTGGTGCGTCCGTAGCCAGTACGCGTCCCGCCCCGAGGGTCATGTGCAGGGCGAGCAGCGTCAGCACTCCGGCGGAGACGAGCGCCGGTACGGCGGCCCCCACGTGAGCCGTCAGGAACCCGGCGAGCGCGGGCGCCATGGCGGCGGCTCCGCCGGCGGCGGTGGCGAGCACGGAGCCCGCGCGGGCCTGGAGTCCGGGCGGTGTCCCCTGGATGGCCCTGGCCTGGAGGATCACGGTGGCCGGCGGCATGATCAGGCAGAACCCGCCGAACAACGCCCCGTACGCCCATGGTCCGCCGGCCGTCGTGAGCGCGGCGGCGAGCGGGACCATGAGCCAGGACACCGTCACGACCGCCCGTACGGGGCTGAGCCGGCGCACCAGCCGGGGAGCGGCGAGCGAACCGGCGAGTCCGGCGGCGCCGGACACCGCCAGGACCAGCCCCATGGGCGCGCCGCCGTGGCCGCTCTCCTGCAAGGTGAAGACGGCGTCGTAGTACAGCGCGGCCAGCACGCCGTTGACGGTCGTCGTCCACACAAGGACCAGCCGCAGCAGGGGAGTCGCCCGGACGAGCCGCACTCCGGCGCCCGCCTCCGCTGTCAGCGCGGACCAGGTGCCGCGTGCGGTACGGGGCGCCGGGCCGTCCTCGGCCGCCTCGGAGGGACGGTCCGTCCGGTCGGCCCGGAGGTCCGCGCGCATGGCCCGGACGCACACGGCCGTGACGGCGTACGAGACGGCGTCCAGCACGAAGGGCAGCGCGCGCGAGACCTGGTACAGCATGCCGCCCAGCGCGGGCCCCGCGACCAGCGCGCCCCGGTCGCCCGCCTCCAGCCCTGCCACCACGCGCGGCAGGTTCCCGGGGGTGGAGATCAGGGCCACCGTGCCACGGGCCGCCGCCTCGTAGCAGGCGGTGGCGGTACGTTCCACGAGGACGGCGGCGAGCAGATGGACCAGCGGAGGCCGCCCCTGCGCGGCGGTCAGGGCCACGGCGACCGAGCCCATCGCGAGCGCCGAGACCACCGCCGACCAGAACATCACCCGCTTCCGCGCGCCCCGGTCGGCGGGTACGGCGACGAGCGGGCCGAGCACCAGCCCGGTCGCCGTGGACACCCCTGCGACCAGCCCCACCACCGCCGGCGAGTAGCCGAGCCCGAGGAGCAGCAGCGGCAGGACGACCCCGGACGCCTGACTGCCCAGGGAATCGGCGGCGTTCGCGCACCAGAGGAGCCGGACGTCCCGGGTGGCGGGCCCGGTCCCCTCGGTGGGCCCGGTCTCCTCTGCCTGCTCGGTCCCCTCGGCCGGTCCGGTCTCCCTGACCTGCCCGGTCTCCTCGACCTGCCCGGTCTCCTCGACCTGCCCGGTCTCCTCGGCCTGCCCGGTCTCCTCGGCCGGGCCCGGAGGGGTCGCGACGGGCCGGACGTGCGAGGCATCTCTTCCGGGAACAGAAGATCCCATGCGCAGCCCTCCCCGTTTCCGCCGTCAGACTCGAAGTCGCATGCGGGAGCGCATGCGAAATAGCGCCACACTTGACAAAGATGCGCAGAAAAGGTGCAGAAATTGAAACGCTCGGGAGCTTAACCAGGCGCTGATGTGAAGGACAAGGATGTCCGGACGGGGGCTGGTTCGATTTCCCGCGAGCGGTACGGGGCGCGCGGGAGCCCCGTACAGCAGCGTCGGGACGCGCGGTTCTTACCGCGCCCGCCCTCCGCGATCACCGCGCCGGGGGTGGCGCGTTCGCGCGGCGGCGGCGTGGCGCCCGGGGTTCCCGCTTCGCTTTGGCATTCGCGGTGCCGCGTGGACCCTGCGGGAGGGGGCGGCCTCGCGCGGATCGTCACCGGCCGCGCCGGACATGAGCCGGAATGTGCCACTCCGCGCAGGACATGGCATCTGAACTGTGCGGGGAGCGGTGCGGGATGCCGCCGGCCGGCCCCGGGCGCACCACGCGCCGCGACGCCCGCGGCGGTCCCCGGGGAGCGCGGGACGCGGCGGTGAGCCCCGCCGACGAGGGCGTACGCGGTCTTCCCGGTGGCGAACGCGCCCCCCGCCGACGGCGCCTCGTACCCCCCGCACCCCAGCCGCGGAGAAGGCCCCCACGGCAGCGTCCGGGCCCGCGCGGTATCCGGAATCCCGCTTCCCGGATATCGCCGGACCGGTGACAGCGGCCCGAGTTATTGGCCGGAAACGTATGAAAGAGAAGCGAGAAAGAGACAGCGGGCCAGGGGATCCGAGATCGTCTTCCTCCGACAGGGCCCGGCCGGGGGGGGGGGGGGGGGGGCACACATGGACCAAAAGGAGCCGGGCGGTGGGTGTATATTTCTTTGGAGCAGCGGGGGTGTGGGGGTGGTGTTGAGAGA
>NZ_JBHZDA010000004.1:77583-135779 GCF_042755665.1 Streptomyces sp. NPDC059142 | reverse complement strand
CCCGATTTTTTGGCCGTAAACGTATCAAAGACACCCGACAAAGCCACCGGGGCCCCGGGTATCCGAGATCGTCTACCCCCGACCGGGCCCGGCGGGGCCCTGTCGGGCCCGAAAACAGAGGCACAGTACGCCCCTTGCCGTGTGATGATCCTTCCGGCGCGCCGGGGTTGCCGGTGCGTCAGTCGTGACACCACACCCTTGGGGGGTAGCAATGAGACTGTTCTCTGCTGGACGCCCGGTTCGTCTCAGATCCGGCGCCGCCGCGGCGCTGGCGGCCGGTCTGCTGACCGCCGGTCTCGCCGCGCCCGCGTTCGCCGCCGACGACCCGCTGCAGACCGACCAGTTGTGGATCAACCCGCCGTACGAGCCGGCCCTGCCGCTCGGCATCGACGGCGGTCAGCCGCAGTCCCGCACCCTCGGTATCGGCGTCTACCACGACAACGACAACTTCACGGTGACCGACGCCAGGCTCAGCGTCGACATCTCCGGCCTCACCGGGATCGCCGAGGTGACCTGGCCCGACAACTGCGCACCGAGCGGCACGCGCGCGGTCTGCGACATCCCCGTGGTGCCCGTGATCGGACGCGACTACAAGGAACAGGTGTTCCTGACGGTGCGCGCGGCCGACGGCGCCACGGCCGGCGCGCGGGGCAGGATCACCTACGAGGCGACGGCCACCGGCGGGCCCGACGGCACGCTCACCGCGCCGCGCGACAGCTTCGACACCACGGTCACCGTCGCCTCCGGACCGGACCTCGCCATCGCCCCCGCCGCCGACATCGAGGGCGGCAGGCCCGGCGACGAGCGGACGATCCCGTTCAAGGTCACCAACAACGGCGACATGAGCGCGGACGGGTTCACCGCCCACCTGTACGCCACGTACGGTCTGACCGATCTCACCCGGTACGACGAGTGCGACTACACCGCGCCGGAAGACGACGACTACGCGCCGTTGACCAGGGCGGTCTGCACGTTCGACCAGGTGCTGGCGCCGGGCGACTCCTTCGAACTGCCCGAGCCGATGACCGTGCGGCTCGCCCCGCACGCGCTGAACGAGCGGCTGGACATCGGCGTCGAGCCGGGCGGCGGTGTCGAGGACATCGACACCCAGAACGACTACAGGACCTTCCAGATCGCCGCGGAGAACACCGCGGACTTCTCCGTGACCGGGGACACCGTCTCCGGCGCGGCGGGCGAGACCGTCACCGCCGAGGTGACGTTCAAGAACAACGGCCCGGCCTGGCTCGGCAACCTCGGCTCCGGCGACCCGGTCGCCGTGGCCCGGCTGATCGTGCCCGAGGGCGCCACGGTCACCGGCGTGCCGGACGGCTGCTCCGCGCGCACCCTCGACGGTGGCTACCACCCGAGGCAGACGGGCGCCCCGCGCTACGACTGCGACCTCCCGTACTGGGTGCTGGAGGACACCCGGCGCACGTTCGCGTTCTCCGTGCGCGTCGACACCGTGGTGCCCGGCGCGACCGGGGCCGTGAGCATCCACCCCGCCTACGGTGAGTTCGGCCAGTACCCCTTCACCTTCGACCCGGACCTCACGAACAACACGGCGGTCCTCGCCGTCAACTGACCCGCCGGGACGTGGAGCGAGCCCTCTGCCCGTGAGAGGCCGTCAGCGCGCGGGTCCGGTCCGGCGGCCCTTCGAGGGGGCCGGGCCCGCACGGGTGACGGAGCGTGCGCGGCGGAGGACCGCCGCGGCGTTGCTCTGGTTGCGGTACCGGTACAAGGACCTGCTCAGATACATCAGGGCATCGTCCGCCGGGACCAGGTGCAGGCTCGGGTAATGGTCGAGGAAGACGTTCCAGTGGACGCACGACTCCTCCAGCCGGTGCAGGGGCAGCAGCGTCGCGGCGAGCCGGGCGTGGGTCAGGGCGCCGGCTCGGCGCCGGTCGTCGCCGCGGGCCGCGGCGGAGGAGGCGAGGGACCGCGCGGCCTGTTCCGGTTCCCCGAGGGCCAGCAGGGCCTGACCGCGCTGATAGTCGAGCCCGGCCCGGGGATACGAGTCGAAGGGGCCGGCCTGCCGCGTCGCACGGCCGTGCTGGCTCTCCGCGGCCGCGAGGTCGCCGACCGCGCTGCGGCGCTGCCGTGTGTGGGCGTGGGTGACCGCCCGCTGGCTCAGCAGGAAGGAGAGCGTGGCCGGGTCGGCGGACGGTCCTGCGGCGTCCACCGCGGTGTCGGCGAGCTGCGACGCCTTCTCGTGGAACCCCAGATGGAGGGCCTGGAGACTCATGGCGCGCAGGGTGATCGCGTACGTACGGCGGTCCCCGGCCTCCGAGGCGAGGTCGAGCGCCGTGGTGAAGTAGCCCTGGGCCAGGCCCGGGTATCCGGCGTCCATGGTCATACGGGCCAGGACATGGGTGAGTTGGGCGGCCGATACGAACAACTCCCGCCGCAGCGAGGGTTCGGCGGGGGCGGCCAGCAGCCGGCCGGTGTCGTCGGCGAGGTAGGAGGCCAGCGCGGAGCGGGCGTGCGCGCCGCCGTGCCGCTCCATGAGGTCCGTGAACACCTGGCACATCTCCCGCAGGGCCTGGACCTCTTCGGCGGAGACCCGGCCGCTCGCGGACCGGGGGCGCCGGGGAGCCGGCCTTCCGGGATTCCAGGCGGGCGAGTCTATGGCGCTCAGGCTGTAGGCGGAGACGGTGAGTTGGGAACGGCGGGCCGGGTCGGTGTCGGTACGGGCCAGGATGGTCAGCCGGTCGGCGGCGTCCTCCGTCGCGGCGGTGGACGGGAGCGACACCTCGTCCGTGGTGTGCCCGGGGCTGGTGAGGCCGGTCTCCCCGGCGGTGACCAGACGCTCGACACGGCGGCTGAAGGCCGACGCGACCAGATCGGGGACGGGCGGCCGGGGGCGGGAGCCGGTCAGCCAGTGCGCGATCGAGGTGCGGTCGTACCGGAGGGTCATGCCCTGGGCCTTTCCCAGCGCGTTGACGGATCTGGCCAGATCCGCGGCGCTCCACTCGGCTTCGGTGAGCAACTGGGCGAGTTCGCGGTTGGGTTGGCGACGTACCACGGCCGGGTCTCCTCGACATGAGGTGCACGTCGCCGTGGCCGGCGTGGCTCCGGTGCGTGCGCGCAGCGATCGCTGAAGCAGGTTCGAGGATGTGCCGGCGGGCACCGGAAGAATCCGTCCCGCTTGTTCCCCTTGCCATCATCCCGTCGCTGACATCCGCCGGAAAGCCCGTGATACAGGGATTTTCCTTCGATTTGGGGCTCGGAACCGCCGTCGTCACGCGGCACCGGCCCGGCCCGGTGCCGTATCAGGACACGAAGACCCTGGCCGCCGGGCCGGTCAGCCCGTGACCCAGCGGTCGTAGAGCCGGTGGTCGGGGCGGAAACCGGCGGCCACCAGTTCCCACATCATCTCGTCGCTGCCGCCGCCGAGTCGGTTCACCTTGAGGTCCCGCCACAGACGCTCCATCGGGTTCTGGTCCTCGACGTAGCCGCGTCCCCCGAAGATGTGCGCGCACTCGCTCGTCACCCGCTCCCCGAGGCGGGCCACGGTCACCTTCAGGGCGGCCATCTCGGACAGCGACGCCGCGCCCCCGGCGGAGATCTCCGCCACCGTGGCGTACAGCCCCCTGCGTGCGACGAGGATCCGGGCGCGGAGGTCCGCGACGCGCAGCCGGAGCGCCTGGTGGCGGTAGAGGGGGGAGCCGAACTGCTTCCTGCGCTTCAGATGCGTGATGGCCAGGACCGACGCGAGGTCCAGCGCCCCCAGCACCTGGGCCGCCAGGGCGAGCCGCTCGTACATGAGCCCCTGGCCCACGGCGGCCAGCCCGGACCCCGGCGGCACCAGCACGGCGTCGTCGGTGACGCGGGCGTCGACACGGAGCCGTACGGTCTCCAGACTCCGCATCCCGGTGGTCGTCCAGCGCTTCACGGGGGTCAGACCGCTGCGGGGCACGATCACGATCGCCGGACCCTGATCGCCGCGGCACAGCACGAGCGCGAAGTCGGCCGCCGCGCCGGGCGAGACGAACCACTTGTCGCCGCGGACCCGCCAGTGATCCCCCTCCCTGGTCAGTTCCGTCTCCACGGCGGACAGATCGGAGCCGACGCGCTGTTCGGACGTCGCGACGCAGCACACGCTCTCGCCCGCCAGCGCCAGACCGAGCACCGCCTCGGCGTACGGGCCGGTGCCGAAGCCGCGCAGAAGGGATGTCGCGGCCTCCAGATGGAGGCCCACCCCGATACCGATCCCGCCGAGCCCGGCCCGTCCCAACTCCTCCGACAGGACGACCGACCGGCCGAGATCGCCGTGTATGCCGCCGGACCACCGTTCGTGGAAGAGTCCGGCGGATCCGAAGGCGGCGACCGCCTCGCGGGGGAAGCGCCTTTCCCGTTCGGCGGCCGGAAGCAGCGGGGACACCCGGTCGTCGATGAGCGTCCGTACGCGTTCCCTGAAATCCGTGACGGGGCGGCTCGCCGTCCCGAAGGCCAACTGAATGCCGAGATCGGTCTGTTCCTCGGCCGCGAGGGGCATGGGGGTGTTCGAAACGATGGTCATGATCGTCTTCCTGTCGGGGTACGCGCTGACGGAACCGACTGTCGCCACGGGGCCTTCACGGGGTCAGCGGCGGCGCCCCACCTGCCATGACCAGGAGTTGGGACAGGGTCGTGCCGGGCGGTGTCTCGGCGTCGTCGAGGCTGATGCCCCAGTCGTCCTGGAGGGTCATCGTCAGCTCGACCACGGCCAGCGAGTCCAGGTCCAGATCGGACAGGCTCGCCTCCGGGCGTATCCCGGCGGGGTCGACATGGAACTTGTGCACGAGCCGGTCGGTCAGATGTTCGTAACGGGTGTCGGTCGTCATCAGGGTGCCTCGTCCGTGTCGTGGTGGGTGTGCGGGGCGTACGAGCGGGGGCGGGCCTCGGGGAAGCGCAGGGTGTGAGCACCCCAGGCGAGACCTCCGCCGAAGCCGGTGATCAGGGTGCGCGCCCCGGGGGCGACGCGCCGGCGCGCCGCGGTGTCGGCGAGCGCCAGCGGAATGGAGGCGGCGGCGGTGTTGCCCAGGTCCCGCAGATTTCCGTGCCGCCTGGAGGACGGGATGCCGAGGCGGTCGCCGACGGCGTCGATGATGCGCTGGTTGGCCTGATGGCTGATGAAGGACTCCACGTCGTCCGGGCCCCAGCCCGTGCCGCGCAGCACGTCGCGCGCCGAGTCGGTCATACGGCGGACCGCGTGGGCGTACACCGCCCGCCCGTTCATCCGGAAGTAGTCGTCGTGCGGCCCGGTGCCGGCGGCGCCGCGGGGCCGCCGCGAGCCGCCCGCCGGGACCTGGATGAGGCCGGCGTGGCCGCCGTCGCTGCCGAGGTCCTGCGCGAGCAGCGCACCGGGCTCCTCGGACGTCCCGGCCCGTACGAGGACGGCACCGGCCCCGTCGCCGAACAGGATCGCGGTGTCGCGGTCGTGCGGGTCGATCAGGGTGGTGCTGTACGTCTCCGAGCCGATGACCAGCGGGCGGACATAGAGACCGGCTGTCACCAGAGCCTGCGCGCAGGCCGTCGCGTACACGAATCCGGCGCACGCGGCGGACAGGTCCAGGGCCGGTACCCCGGACAGTCCGAGGCGGTGGGCGACCTCGGGGGCGGTCGCCGGACAGCGGTGGTCGGGTGTGGTCGTGGCGAGCAGGACGATGTCCGGGCGGACCGGGGCCCCCGCCAGCTCCGCCGCCGAGTCCAGCGCCGCGCGCCCCGCGGCCTCGGCCAGATCGCCGGTACTGGTACGGGAGTCGGCGAGGCGCCGGGCGGCGATCCCCGTACGCTCAAGGATCCACCGCTCGTCCGAGTCGAGGTCGTTCTCCGCGATGAGACGGCTGTTGGAGACGGAACGGGCGGGAAGGCTGGTGCCCAGACCGCACAGCACGGCGGCAGGCGTCGGCATGACAACTCCTCACGAAAGGGGGAAGGGTTCGGGCACGCCCGGCAGCTCCGGCCACACGAACGTGGTGGCCGCCCAGGTCAGCCCGGCGCCGAACGCGGTGGCCAGGACCCGGTCACCGGGCTTGAGCCGGCCGTCGGCCGAGTCCTGGGACAGCAGGATCGGGATGGACGCGGCGGACGTGTTCCCCACATGACCGATGTTGTTCGCCATCCGGCCGGGGGGAACGCCGAGTTTGCGGCCGACCGCGGCCAGGATGTGCGCGTTGGCCTGATGGGCCACGACCCGGTCCACGTCCGCGAGGTCCCAGCCGCTCGCCTCGGCGGCGCCGCGTGACACGGCGGCCATACGCGCCACAGCCCGGCGGAACACATCGGGCCCCGACATCGAGAGATACCGGTCCTCGTCGTCCGCGCCCGCGCCGTCGGCCGACAGCGGCTGCCGGGACCCGCCCGCGGCCACTTCGATCAGGTCGGCGCAGGAGCCGTCACTGCCGAGGACCACCGGTCCTACGGCGCCCGGCTCGTCCGGGTCACCGGCCCGCACCACCGCGGCCCCGGCGCCGTCGGCGAAGATGGCCGAGGTGGCCGGGTCCCGGGGATCGACCAGGGACGTCATCGTCTCCGCCCCGACCACCAGGACCCGCCGCGCGGTGCGCGCCGCGATCAGACCGCCGGCGACCGCGAGCCCGTACAGGAAACCGCTGCACGCCGCGCCCACGTCGAACGCCGCGATCTGCGGCTGTCCCAGCCGGGCGGCGACCTCGGGAGCCGTCGGCGGGCAGATCCGGTCCGGGGTCACCGTGGCGACCAGCACCGCGTCGACCCGGTCGGTTCCGGCGGACCGCATCGCGCGTCGGCCCGCCTCCACCGCCATGTCCGAGGTCGCCGTGTCCGGCGCGGCCACATGGCGGCGGACCACACCGGTACGGCTCCTCAGCCACTCCGGGGAGGCGCCCACCCGCCGGCCCAGCGCCTCGTTGGCGAGCACCGTCGGGGGCAGCCAGTGCCCGATGCCGCAGATCACCGGCGCGGGCACCCGGGCCCCGCCGCCGCGGTCGCCGTCACGGCCCGCGCCGGTCCTCGCGGGCGCCGGGCGCCGCGTCGCATCCTCCTTCATCACTCCCTCCCCGGCGGCCGGTGGAAGTGCCAGTAGTGGTCCGCCGAAGGGTCCCAGCCACGGCGCAGCGGATCGCGGAACAGCCGGAACAGCCGGCTCAGCGGTGAGAACACCAGGAAGTACAGCAGCCACAGCGACATCGTGCGCATGGGCGTCGACCTCTCCGTCGAAGGGAACAGTGCGTGCGGGGGAGCGGTCCCGATCAGTCCAGGGGGATCTCCTCACGCCAGTCCGCGGTCTCCCGCCAGGCCGGCTGCCCGTCCTTGCGCAGCAGGTGTCCGCCGAGCGCGAGCAGATCGATGCCGGTGCGCATGAAGCACGCGTACGCCTCCCGCGGTGTGTGCACGATCGGTTCGCCGCGCACGTTGAAGGAGGTGTTGATCAGGACCGGGCAGCCCGTCTGCCGGCGGAAGGCCGTGAGCAGGTCGTGGAAGAGCGGCTGGGAGTCCTCGTCGACGGTCTGCACGCGTGCGGACGAGTCGACATGGGTGACCGCGGGAAGGGTCGACCGGGGCACCCGGAGCAGATCGAGCCCGCTCACCTCGGCGGCGCCGGGCGCCGCCACCCGCTGCTCCGGCGCGATCCCGGCCACCAGGAGCATGTACGGGCTGTCCTGGCGCAGGTCGAAGTAGTCCCCCGCGTCGGAGGCGAGCACGGCGGGAGCGAACGGGCGGAAGGACTCCCTGAATTTGATCTTGAGGTTCATGGTGGACTGCATGTCCGGGTCCCGCGGATCACCGAGGATCGAGCGCGAGCCCAGCGCGCGCGGGCCGAACTCCATCCGGCCCTGGAACCAGCCCACCACCTTCCCGTCCGCCAGGGCGGCGGCCACCTCCTTCACGAGCGCGTCCCGGCCGGGGCGGCTGTAGGGGATGGCGTGGCGGTCGAGATACGCGCCGATCTCCTCGTCGTCGAAGGCAGGACCGAGCAGCGCGCCCGACATGGCGTCGGCTCCGCTCCCCGGGTGGGCGCGCGGCGCGCCGCGCCGGGCGGCGGCGGACAGGGCCGCGCCCAGTGCGCCGCCGGCGTCCCCCGCGGCCGGCTGGACCCACATGCTGTCGAAGGTCCCCGCGCGGGAGATCTTCCCGTTGGCCACGCAGTTGAGGGCGACGCCACCGGCGAGGCAGAGGTTCCGCTCGCCGGTGAGGTCCCGGCTGGTCCTGGCCAGCCTGAGCAGCACCTGCTCCACGACCTCCTGGACGGACGCGGCGAGGTCGAACTCGCGCCGGGTGAGCGGCTGCTCCGGCAGCCTGCGCTCCCCGCCGAACAGCTTCTCGAAGCCGCGGCCGGTCATCGTCCGCCCGTGCAGATAGGCGAAGTTGCGCAGGTTCAGCCGGAACGACCCGTCCGGTTTGATGTCGATGAGTTCGTTCCGGATGACATCGGCGTAGCGCGGTGTCCCGTACGGGGCGAGGCCCATCAGCTTGTACTCGCCCGAGTCCACCTTGAAACCGCAGAAGTAGGTGAACGCCGAGTACAGCAGGCCCAGCGAGTGCGGGAACCGGATCTCCGCCCGCTTGCTCAGGTCGGTGCCCCGTCCGTGCCAGATGGTCGTGGTGGCCCAGTCGCCGACCCCGTCCACGGAGAGCACGGCCGCGGACGCGTAGGGGCTGGGCAGGAACGCGGACGCCGCGTGCGACGCGTGGTGCTCCTGGCACTCGACATCCGGTACGGGGCCCGTGTCGAGCGCGGCCAGCCGCTCGCGCACCGTGCGGGCGGCGCGCAGCCGCCATGTGGACCACTCGGGCAGCCGGTCCCGGAAGACCGGGTACCCGTACGGTGCCGTACCCACGAAGGTCGCCATGACCCGCCGGAACTTCTGCACCGGATCCTCGTAGTACGCGACCGCCGAGACGTCGCCGAGACCGGCGCCCGCCTCGCGCAGGCAGAAGCGGACCGCGTGGGCGGGGAAGGACGGATCGTGCCTGCGGCGGGTGAAGCGCTCCTCCTGCGCCGCGGCCACCGGCACGCCGTCGGCCACCAGGGCGGCGGCGCTGTCGTGGTAGAACGCCGAGATGCCCAGGATCAGGTCGGTCATGACGCACCCGCCTCGCCGAGGCGCCGCAGGCCCGGCCCGCGCGCCCGCAGAGCGGCCCACCGGGCCCCCCACCCGTCCGGCGGGTCCAGTGACCGGTACCCGGTGCGGACCCGCTGCCAGGCGGCGGTTCGCGCCTCGGTCCCATGTGTCTTCAGGACCGAGGCCATGAAGGCGTCGACCGCGTCGGCGGCCCACGCGGAGTGGCCGGTGGCGACATTGTCGATGGTGTTGTGGATGTCGACGAAGCGGGTGCTGAAGCCGTACTTCCGCAGCGCCGTGTGCGCCCTCCGGTATCCCCCTCCCACACCGGACAGCTCCATGGCCAGATTGAGGCCGAGAACCTCGGGCAGGAACGACTGCGGATACCGTCCGATGCAGAGCCAGTACACCGGCAGGGCGAAGGAACGCTCCTCGAACCCCGGCCACCGGGCGAACTCCTCCGAGGCCGTCGGCGGCAGCTCGACGCCCATTCCGGCGAGCACCTGACGGTAGATCAGGGGATGGTTCAGGCCCGGAACACCGTTGCCCAGCTCGTCCCAGTACGTTTCGAACAGGAAGTACCCGTGCTCCGACGACGCCAGCTCGTAGTCGGTGAACCCCTGGAGCCAGGCACCGTCGATCAGGGTCAGCGGCGCGAGCTGCACGGTCGAGTCGATCAGCTCCTCCCGGGTCGGCAGCGGGGTGTCGCGGCTCGACTCCCAGTCGCTGTTGTGCCGGTCGTGCTGGGTCAGCAGCCAGGGACGCAGCCCCTCCGCCGGCCACACCGGGGGCAGCGCCCGCGGGTCCCGGTCGATGCCGTGGCGCGCGCGGGCGAGCCAGGCACGCAGATAGTCGGTGGAGTACCGCCGCAGCGCGGGGGTCTGCGGTCGGTGCTGCAACAGGCGGTAGGCGGACCGGAGATCCGTCGGGGCCCGCCCCGCTGCGGTGAGCGGCTCCCCCCGGGGCCGCAGCGTCGGCGGCATCGGACAGGACGGGGCGGGGGCCGCCGACGGCCCGGCCGAGGACGGGTCGCCCTCGGCCGGGAGGGAGTCGATCCAGCGGCGTATCACCGTCAGGTCCTCCGGTGAGAAGACCCGGAACATCGGCCCCCGCTGGAGCACCAGCCCGTTGACGAGGCGGCTCGCCCCCGAACGGCCGGGCCGTACCAGATCGCTCGCGGCCAGCGCGTTCAGGAACTCCGCCGGGTCACGGCGGCACTCCCGCAGCCAGCCGGACAGGGAGCGCCCGGCGAGGCGGTAGCGGTGGTGGTACGCGGAGCCCTCCCGGGCCCGCGCCCTTAGCAGTTCGGCCATCGCGTACGCGGGGTCCCGGGCGCACCTGAGGTCCGCGTACAGGTCGTCGCTCCAGCGCCGCAGCGCGCCCCAGGCCCAGGAGAACCCCTCGGCCATCCGCTCGGACCGCCGCCCGCCGGAGTCCAGACAGGCGCGGACCGTGTCCCAGCGGTGGCCGGCTCCGGCGGTCTCCTCCGCGGCGGCCGCAGGCTGCGGCGCGTGGGCGGTGCCGGGGGAGGGCGGCCCCACCGTCACGAGGGGCGGCAGGGTACCCACCGCGCGCAGACAGAGATCGGCGCCGAGGATCTCCGGCAGGAAGCCGTCGGGAAGACGGCTCATGGCCAGCAGCATCGCGGGGAGGTAGAAGTCCCGGTCGGCGATCCTGCGGTCGAGGGCGAGGCGCGACGCGGGCACCGCGTACTCGGCGAGCCCCGCCTCCCGCAGCACCGACACATAGGCGCTGCCACGGGACGCGCGAGGGCGTCCCACTCCGACGTCGGAGGCGTACAGCTCCAGGAGGGCCAGCGCGGAAGGATCGTCGGCGCTGCCCGGCGAGGTCGTCCACTGCAACCACGCCCCGTCCTGCGCGGCGAGCGGGGCGCAGGCCAGCGCGGCCCGCCCGGACAGGACGGCGGCCGTCCCCTCCTCCCCGCCCCGCAGCGCGCGGAACCGCCGCCGCTCCCCGTCCGCCCAGGCCGTGACGCGGGACCGCAGCGCGTCCAGGTCCTCCGCCGCGCCTGCCCGGCCCCCGAGCCTGCCGATCTCCGTCCGTATCCCCTGCGACCAGGAGGCGTCGGGGAAGACCCCTTCAGGGTCGGCGGCCCGGTGGTAGAGCGACCGGTACGCGGAGTCGTCCGCCGGCGCCGACGTGTCCTGGGGTGTCTCCGCCACATGAGCGGACATCCGTCTCCTCCTTCGGTGAAGTGCCCGGTCGCCTGTCGGCCGGGGCCCGGCGTCCGTGCGCACGGCTCGGAACATCGGTCGGAACTTCGGTCGGAACTTCGGTCAGAACATCGGGTAGATCGAGCCGTCCTGCTGTTTCTTCGTCTTCCGCCGGCGCAGACCGGCGATGACCCTGCGGATCAACCGCACAGGAAACACACCTCCTTTCGGCAAGGGGATCGAGAAGGGGGAAGGGGGGCGGGGAAGCGGGGGAGGACTCCGGTCTCAGGAGAGGGAGAACTGCTCCGACAGGATCCGGGCGAAGAGGTCGCTGCCCTCGTCCGTGAAGTGCCCGCGGTCGACGAAGAGCCAGTCCTTGGGGCCGGCGGCCTCCGCGATGAGCGGGGCGATCTCCAGGAACCGCACGTCCTGCTTCCGGCACACCTCACGCAGCGCCCGCGCGTACTGCCGCCCGGCGTCCAGGGTGGCGATCTCGCCGAACATCTCGTCCAGGGGGACACCGAAGCCGGAGAGCCTGTCGAGTTCGGCGAAGAGGGTGGCCTCCTCCTCGGCCGGTTCCTGCCTGACCCAGGGCGCCAGGGGCGTCAGCACGTACGAGACGCGGGCACCGGTGGCGGTGGCCAGTTGACGCCATCCGTCCACGTGCCGTTCCGTGAGGGCGGTCGCGTGGGAGATCAGCTCCGAGAGCTTCGGTACCTCGGCCGGCTCCGTGGGCTGCTGCACCGGCCCCTGGGTACGGGCGGCGCGGCCCCACAGCTTCCGGCCCGGCCTGCGGTGGCCGGCCCGTAACTGCTCCATGTGCTCGAAGTACTCGTTGCAGTAGAAGAACGCCCCGTGCTCCCCGTGCTGCCAGGCGGGGAGCCTGCTGAGCAGGAGGTTGTTGACGCCGGAGAGGATGACGATCTCCTCGACCCTGGGCAGCAGATGACGGTACAACAGCATCAGGATCAGCTCCTGAACCGAGTTGTAGCTCCGGCCGCTGAAGTTGAGCCACGGGGTGGACGGCGCGTACCGCGACCACAGGTAGGACGGAATCGTCGTCGCGTCGCTCGTCGCACCGATTCCGAGCGCCACGGAACTGCCCACGAAAAGGCGGACCGGCCCCTGCGCCACCTCTCCGTCGAGCGCCGCGCGGCCGGAGGGGCCATGGGTGAAACGGAACCCGAACCGGTCGGTGTTCAGCACGTCCGAGCGGTAGTCCGCGTGATTGAAGTACATCAGATACGGCAGGTAGCGGGTGTGCCCGCGGTTGTCGAAGTCGTCGTACTGCTTCATCTGTGGTGTCAGCTCGTAGCGTTGGAGTTTCACCGCGGCCCCGATTCCGCCAGGGCGCGCACATACGTGTCGACCAGGTCGTCGACCGTCCTCTGGGCCGCTTCTTCCCCGGGGCCCTCCTTGAAGGGGTCGACCCCCAGCTCGTCCTCCAATTCGATCGCCACGCGCGCGAAGACGAGGGAACTCACTCCCAGCCCCGTGAGGGTGGAATCGCCGGAGAGCCGGGGAGCCGTCTCCCCTTCCTCTTCGAGGACTTCCGTGATCGCTTTGACGGCCACTGCCTCGACCTCGGACCTACTGAGCACGGTTCTCCCCCTTGTCCGAACGGGCCGCAGGGCGCTGCTGGGCGCTCGGCGCCCCTTCCTTGGTGGCGATCGCCCGCACGGCGCCGACGTTGACCTCGGTGACCTGGTTCTCCGCGATCCATTCCTCGCACCGCTGCTTGACCCGGGCCTGGGCGGTGGGGCTCAGCTCCGTCTCCAGCCTGTGCAGCCCGCTGCCGTGCACCACCGGCCACCAGGCCGCCGGCGTGGCCAGGGGCATCGGGGTGTCCCGGGTGGTGACCACGGCGTCCGGCACGCCCGCCTCGTCCAGCAGGGAGCGCATGACGTCGGGGTCCTCGGTACGGATCCACGGCAGATACGTGCCCATCCCGGGCTGTTCGGTCCGGCACGCATCGAAGAAGACGGGCAGGACCGGTTCGAAGAGCCGACGGCCGATGGTGGTGATCGCCAGCTTTCCGCCGGGCCGCACGTACGACCAGAACGCGGCGAGCGTCCGGACCATGTCCTTGGCGAAGTAGATGCCCAGCGAGCAGTTCACGACGTCGAAGGAACGATCGCCCGTCGGCAGCGTGTCGATGTCGCCGTGCCGCACGGCCACCTGGCTCAGACCGCGCTCGCGCGCCCGGCGCCGGGTGATGTCGAGCATCTCGTCCAGGATGTCCACGCTCTCCACGTAGCCGGTCGGACCGACGCGTTCGGCCGTCCGGATCGTCATGGGCCCCGGCCCGCAGCAGAAGTCCAGGACGCGGTCGCCCGGTCGCAGATCGAGCTGCGACACCGTGTCGTCCGAAATGAAGCCCCAGAACTCCTCCGCCGCCACCGAATAGTCGGACGATGCCGAACTGTAGGTGGCGAGGGTGTCGTAGCTCTCCAGATCCTTGCTCATGAAACCTCCTGGTCCGTGTCGGGAAAACTTCTCCTGGAAAAGGAAGGTGACCGCGTGTCGGCGGTACGGAAGAACTCCTCGGGGCTCTTCCGCACGCCGCGCCGTCTTACGTACCGGCGTATGTACGGGCCCGGCCGTGAGGGCGGCGGAGGCCGCTCACCTGAACGCGGCGTCAATTCCCCGATGGAGACGGGGAATGCCCGTGACCGTGTGGGTCACCGTTCTCCTTCATACAAACCGGCCGGAGCGCGCAGGGGAACAGGGAGCCCATGATCGGAGCGTTCACGCGTTGAACGCCCGTGCACGCACGGAAGCTCCGGCGCACGCCACCCGCCGCCCCGGCCTGTCCGCCCGCCGACAGGCCCTGCCTGTACGAGGCGCCGATTTCCGGCCGTGGCCCCCTGATCGAGGGGCGGGATCACCGTCGCTCAAGCCGGCGCGCGCCGGCCGGGCCCGGTCCCGCGCGATCAGGGAGGCTGCAATGGCGCATATCCGGGCAATCGGCGAGCGGAGCGAGCCGTGCGCGTCGCGGCCCGGCGAACTTCGCCGGGCACGCTCGGTTCGACGAGCGCGGCTACGACCAGGACCGGCCGGGACAACGGTGGAGACGGCCGGCTCGGTCTGGCACGCTCGCTCTCCGGGGAGCGGCGCGCGCCGAGGGCAGGACGGGGGATCTCGCGGGGTGCCGCCGCCGTGAGAGGGCATCAGATCCGTCTTCCAGGCCCGACATTCTCGGTGCTTCCCGGAACTCGGATCTCGGAAGGATTGGACAGCTACGTCATGTTTGCCGCGCTCATCACCGGGGTTTTCTGCATACTTTTCGCTTGTTTTTCCGGCGATCTGTTTCTCTTGGCGGTTCGAGGAGTAAAGACGGAAGGTGTGTGCGCCGAGCTGGGTTGGAGCAAATCCTCCCCCGGGGTGAAGATCTCGGCAAGTTATATCGATTTCAACGGTGTGCAGCACACGTGTAAAACCGGCTTCAGGAGTGGATCGCCGCAGGTGGGGGAGAAGGTGACGGTTATTTACGACAGGCGTAGCCCGGGGCGCTCCACGGTGGCCCCGTTCGACTATCTCCAGCTTGTGGGATCTGTGCTGTTCGCGCTGGTTCTGGGCGTTCTCTGCTGGGTGTTCTCCCTTGAGTGGCTCGGGAGTTCGTGAGCCTCGGCGCACGATTTCGCGGCCGTCCCTCGGGACTCCGGGTATCGCTCGGTAAGCGGCTGCACTCGTGATCGCCAGGACCTTCCCTGGTACTTCAGCTGTAGATCGTGATCTTGCTGATCGGGGCCGGTGCGGGATCCAGGTGGCGGGTGGAGGAGACCTTCCGGATCGAGAAGGGGCCGGCCGGACTCGATGAACACCAGGTCCGCCGCTCTCCGTCCTGGAACCGCCGGGCCCCGCTCAGGTGAGGATGAAGCCGGAAGCCGTGCTCTCGCGTCACGGCAACGAGCGTGTGAGCCAGACGACTTCACCGTTGTCCTCCATGGAAACGTGATCCCGCTCGAACCCGAGCTTCTCAAGGACACGGAGCGACGGTGTGTTCCATGCGCCGACGGTCGACCAGAGCCGTTTCCGCCCGGTCGCGACAGCGGCCTTGAGCACCGCGCCGGCCGCCTCGGTGGCGTAGCCACGCCCATGCGCGCGCTGGAACAGCTCATACGCGATTTCGGGCTCCTCCACGGTGGAGCGGCCGATGATCAGCCCGCAGTAGCCGATGAAGTCGCCTTCGTCGCGACGCTGGATGGGCAACAGGGCGATCCCCGTGGTCGACGTCGCGGTGAGCAGCTCCGCGATGGACGTCCGGATGTGCTCAACCGTGGGGGTTCCCTTGCCGCGTTCGGAAAGGAGGGCGCAGAAGTCGGCGGCGTCCGACTCGACCCACGGCCGCAGTACCAGTCGCTCGGTCTCAAGGTGGAACGGCATCGTGTCGTACGCAGTCATGCCACCACCCTGCCCCACGGGGCATCGCGATCCAGAGCTGGAGTACTAGAAGAGGTCGACGAACTGTTTGTGCCGCCTGAAGTTCTCGTGGATCGCGCGGAGCCAGGGGGTGCGTACGGCGGGTAGCCGGACCAGTGTGTGCTCGAACGTGCCCGGGTCGGTTCGGAACATGCGGCAGGGGCGCGGCGCGGGTGGGTCGTCGCGCAGGACGCCGTCGGGCATGCCGCCCGACGCGGGTTCGGGCAGGCGCGGTTCGGGGAGGACGAGCCGCAGCCACACCCCGAACGGCAGTGGCACCGGGTACGCCGAGCCGGCCCGGGACCAGACCTCTCCCGTCTGCGGATGGGTGGGTACGAGCGCGATGTCCGCGTCGGGGGCGGGCAGTCCCGGCCCGGCCAGGACGGCGCGCCGTGCCGGTGGGCCGGCGGGCAGCAGGGTGTCGAGAGCGCGCTGGAACACCTCCTCGGCCGGCCCGGCGGGGACGGTCACCGGCCCGCCCTCCGAAGCCGCCAGCAGATGGGCGAGTGCCCGGCCTGCCGCGGCCTCCCATCGCGGGCTCCACGACCAGTAGTGCGCGGACCCGAGCGGCGTCCCCCATGTGGCGATCGGCTCGCAGGGAGGTGTGCCCTTTCCCTCCGCCATCAACTCCGCCCAGGAGATGGGCTCTTCGGGACCGCCGACAGGCATACGGCGTACCGCGTCCGGGGCGAGCCATACCGCCTGCCAGAGCGAGCAGTCGTCGACCCGGCTCGCCACGGGCAGGCCGCACTCCGCGCACGCCATGTTCGGACCGTCGGCCTCGTCGAGGCCGCAGCAGTAACCACCGCCTCTCTCCGGTACCAGCCGTGTGCCGCGAGCGTCGCCGGGTGCGATGACGATGGCGCCGGGCGCGCCGTCGGACAGGGCATGAACCGGCGCGTGGACGCCGCGGGCCGTCGCCTCGCCCGGATCGATCTCCTCCCACCTCCGCCACGGCGGCCCCCACGGCTCCGGGTCCACGGCGAACGTCCCCGGTTCCATGAGCACCGGGAGCTGGATGCCGTTCCCGTACTTCTGGTGGGCATGGACCGGCAGGGCGACCTGGGAGAGCAGTGTGGTCAGCTCGGCCCCGCAGCCCGCACACACGAAAACGAACAAAGGCCCTCCGCCCGGAAACAGAGGAATCATCGCAAGCTCGCCGCCGGTCGGCCAATGAATTGCCGGGCTCCGTCCGTCAGCCGCGCTGGGCGTTTCATCGGGCGCCGACGCAGCTCACGGTGCCTGGAGGCTCGGCGAGTTCGTCACCGCCCAGCGGGCGCCGGCTTCCCGTCCGTGGGCCAGTCCGTCTTCGCCAGGCTCATCTGCAGTGCCGACCAGGACTGTCCCTCCACACGTTCCACCTCGGGCAGCACCCGGTCCACACGGAACCCCAGGCGTTCGTAGAGCCGTACCGCACTGTCGTTGTGCGCGAAGACTCCCAGGTCGATACGGTCCACGCCCAGGCGGGTGAAGGCCAGGGACAGCACCTGTGTCAGCAACGCCGCTCCGTGTCCGTGGCCCCGGGCGGCCGGGGCCACGAGTACGCGGCCGAGTCGGGCGGAAGCGCCGTCGGCATGCCGACGCAGTGAGGCGTGCCCCACCAGCCGGCCGTCCTGGTCGGCCGCCATCCAGGTCCGACGGTCCGGATCGGCCGCGTAGGCGGCGAGTTGGCGGTCGTCCAGGGGCCAGGTGAACCCCGGGCCGGCCCAGGTCAGAAGTTCGACCGGCCCGGGGATCCACGACGCGAGCGCGGCGCCGTCCGCAGGGGTGAACGCACGCAGTTCCACCACCATGTCTTCCTCCTCCGTCCGTCAGCCGCGCTGGGCCCGGTCGTACACCTTCTTGGCCGTGGCGCCCAGGATCTCCCCGTACATCTTGGTCGGTGTCAGGGAGTCCAGGGAGGCGTTGACGGAAACCAGCACGCCCTTGCCGGTGGTGCCCTTGAAATCGGCCAGCCAGGGGCCGCCGCTGGCGCCGCCGGTCAGGTCGCAGGGGATGGCCTGCGCGCCCTGCTCCTTCTTCGGCTTGCCGACGCAGCGCAGGAGCTCCTCGCCGAGCTGTGGGCGGGTGGCGGAGTAGCCGAAGACGGAGACGGTGCCACCGACCGGGCGGTTGAAGGCGATGTTCTGGCTGCCCACCACGTCGGTGAGCTTGCGGCCGCTCCTGTCGGCATCGACGACCAGCGCGGACACATCGTCGACAGAGTCGTTCTCCCAGCTGCGCGGAGTCACGGCGGTACGGACGGCGAACGTGCCGTGCGGCTTTCCGCCCTTGTCGTAACCGGGGACGAACACCATCAGGATGTTGGTGTTGCCGGGGGAGGAGCCCCGGCGGACACAGTGTGCCGCCGTCATCACGGCGGAGCGGTTGGCGCTTTTCACGGCCGTGGCGGTGCACCAGGTGTCGGCGCCACTCGCGTTGACGAAGAAGAGCCGCCCCACGGTCTTCAGAGCGGTGCCCTTCCACGGCTTGGCCTTCGGCCCGGTCGGGCCGAGGTCCACGGACTTACCGACGGCCTTCATACGGGCGGTCGTCCAGTACGCCAGGGCTTCCTTGCGCTCCTTCGCGGTGTACGGCAGGACGGAGACCGGATCGGCCGACGCGGCCCGGGGCCGACCGGTCGCGGCGGTCGCCGGAAGCGGGGCGGCGAGAGCGAGAGCCGTACCGACCACGGCGAACCCCACGGCCCGGCCACGGAGACGCCGGATCGGGGGAGTGGCTGTTTCGGACATGGCAGATGTCTCCTCGGCTGGTGCGCGCGGCGGTCGGTAGGCGTCAATTCGCTCAACAAGAGCGGAGAGCCCGCCTGTTCGGTTGCCTCGTCGACGATCTGTGACACACATGTGCGGATCCGCGAGTCCGGCACTCCCGAACCGTCCCCTACGGCCTCGCCGGCACCCGAGGCGGAGCGGAAGGGCCGGCCAAGGCCGACCCGGCGGCCTCAGCGGTCGTCGTCGCACAGACCGGTCCGGCAGCACACGGGCAACCAGTCGGCCGCGATCTCCCGCACACGGTGCAGGCGGCCTCGGTCGGGCTCCACCACCGAGAGGATTTCGAAGGCGGTGCCGACAGCCCCGAGGGACCGGTTCGACATCACCTCTCCGTAGAGCAACCAGAGCCCCTGCACAGCAAGGGTCCGGCACACCTCCGGAAGATCGAGCCCTCTGCGCGCGGACCCATGATCCGTGCCCTCGCCCGCCACCATGCGGTGAAGGAGCTCAAGGAACCGGTCGCGACTTCTTGGTGTGACGTCGTCGGCAAGTGCCGCCAGAGCAACGGACGTCACCGCAGGAGCCGGCTCCCACAAGGTCGCCGGAGACCAGACATGCTCCTCAAGGCTGACAGCGCCCGGCTCCCGCAGGGGTCCGCGCCCCGCGAGCCGCAGCAGGTCCAGTGCGACATGCTCCGCGGAATCGCCGCACCCGCACAACATCCCTTTCCAGTCATGCCCTGCGATCTCCGTCTCGACCAGTCCCATGGCGCCGGCGCTCCCAGCAGTGTGCGCGGGGTCCACGGCACGTCGAGCGCTGTCGAACGCGTGACCATCGCGGAATGTGGTGGATCGGATCGGGGACCTGCCGGTTCAACCGGAGGGGAGCCCGTTCACGCTCAAGGCGCGGAGCGCTCGGTCTCCCGGGCGGGCAGGCGGGGCCAGGGTCTGCCGGTGAGGCGTTCGATGTCCGTGTTGAACTGCTGGAGGTCGTCGAGGAAGCGGCTGAGGCGTTCCGGGGGCCAGTCCGTGACCACTTCGGCCAGTCCCGTGACGACGCGGTCCCGGTCGGCGGCGACGCGGTCCCTGCCGTGGTCGGTGATGCGGAACTTACGGGCCACCCCTCCGGCGGGGTCCAGCATGCGTTCGACGAGGCCGTCCTTGAGCAGGGCGGCGGTCTGCCGGGTGAAGGTGGAGGCGGCCAGGCCGAAGGCGTCGACGAAGTCGGCGACGGACATGGGGCCTTGTACTTCGAGCCGGTTCAGCAGCACGTAGGCGCTGCGGTCGAGGGCGTCACCGCCGTGCAGACGGCGGGGCGCCGTCATCTCGCGGTGCCGCGTGAGGATCAGCAACTCCCGTTCGAGACGCTCCCCGGCCTGTTCGGCATCCATGTCAACCGCCTTCGCGTTCCGTAGGGGACGCGTCCACAATACGCCACGAAGTGCACCATGCATCACGCGTGCATGCTGCACTCGTTGTGCATCATGCATTGCATGTGTAGCGTGCATTTTTATGAATGCTTCCGCACCCGCGGCGCGCTCCGGCGCGGTCGTCGCCGCCCTGGCCGCGGCGGGCATCGTGGCGTCCCTGATGGGGACGCTCATGATCCCGCTGATCGGTGAACTCCCGGGGCTGCTGCACACGTCCGCCTCCAGCGCCTCGTGGGTGATCACGGCGCCCCTGCTCACGGGGGCCGTCGCCACCCCGGTCTTCGGGCGGCTCGGCGACCTGTACGGCAAGCGCCGCCTGCTGCTGGTCTGCGTGGCCCTGCTCGTCGCGGGGTCCCTGATCTGTGCCCTGACCAGCTCCCTGATCCCCATGGTGGTGGGGCGGGCCGTGCAGGGCATCGGGATGGGCATCGTCCCGCTCGGGATCAGCACCATGCGCGATGTCGTCGCGCCCGAGCGGGTGGGCACGGCGGTGGCGCTCATGAGCGCGTCCCTGGGGATCGGCGGCGCGCTCGGACTGCCGCTGTCGGCGGCTGTCGCCCAGAACCTCGACTGGCACGCGCTGTTCTGGGGATCGGCCGTCGTCAGCGCCCTGGCCGGCCTCGCCGTCGTACGCCGGGTGCCGTACGTACCACCTGCCGCGCGCGGCCGGTTCGACGTGCCGGGCGCACTCGGGCTCGCCACCGGGCTCGTCTGCCTGCTGCTCGCCGTGTCCAAGGGCGCCACCTGGGGCTGGACCAGTGCGACGACGCTGGGTCTGTTCGTGGCGGCCGTCGTCGTCCTCCTGGGCTGGGGGCGGTTCGAACTGCGGACCGCCGACCCGCTGGTCGACCTGCGGGCCACGGCCCGTCGCCGGGTCCTGCTGACCAACCTCGCCTCGGTCATGATCGGCTTCGCGATGTTCGCGCAGTCCCTCGTCGCGCCCCAGCTTCTCCAACTGCCCACGTCACTCGGTTACGGCCTGGGCCAGTCCATGCTCGCGGCCGGACTGTGGATGGTGCCCACCGGGCTCGTCATGATGGCCTTCTCCCCGCTCGGCGCCAAGCTGTCCGCCCGCTCGGGACCACGGACCTCGCTGCTGACCGGAGCCCTGCTCGTCGCCCTCGGTTACGTCCTCGCGCCGCCCCTGATGGGCTCGGTCCCCGGAGTCGTGCTCTTCGGCTGCGTCGTCAGTGTCGGTGTGGCCTTCGCGTACGGTGCGATGCCCGCGCTCATCATGGCGAGCGTCCCCCGCTCCGAGACCGCGGCGGCCAACGGTTTCAACGCCCTGATGCGTTCCGTCGGGCTCTCGGTGTCCAGCGCCGTCACCGGGGTCGTCCTGGCCCGGATGAGCCAGGACGTCGGAGGCCACGCCGTACCCACGCAGGACGGCTTCCATGCCGCCGTGCTCATCGGCGGCGGTGTCGCCCTGGCCGCCGCCCTCCTGACGCTCGCCATCCCCCGGGACGCCCCGACCCCCGCCGGCCCGCGGCCCGCGCGGGCCGGCGCGAGCGGCCCCGTACACCCGCCCGGTCACACCGGCCGTGCGAGCGGAAAGGAGGAGCCACCCGCAGGACCGAGCCGGACGACGGCCTAGACCGTCCCGGCGAGTGAACACCACCGTTGACGAAGGAGCCCCCCATGAGCCAGAGCGAGAGCCAGGGCGTGACCGTGAGCCCGAGCGAACCGGTCGTGCGCTACCCCCTGCCCGTCGAAGGACCGCTGGAGGCGCCCGCCGACTGGGACCGGCTGCGCCGGCAATGCCCGGTCGCCGGCGTCGAGTTGCCCAGCGGCGACAGCGCCACACTCCTCACCCGGCACCAGGACGTCAAGGCCCTGCTGACCGACCCCCGCTTCGTCCGGCCCACCGCCGCCGACAACGCGGCCCGGCTCACCTCCGACGGCGGAGGCGGCGCCGCGGTCACCAACGGCAGCTCCCTCTCCCTGCCCACCAAGGGAGAGCCGCACCAGCGGTGGCGGCGCCGGGTCAGCAAGTGGTTCACCGCCAAGCGCATGACCGCGCTGCGGCCCGGGATGACCGCCACGGCCGACCGGCTCATCGACGACATGGTCGAGCACGGCCACCCCGCGGACCTCAAGGCGCATGTGGGTTTCCTCCTGCCCGTGTACGTCATCTGCGACATGCTCGGTGTGCCCGCCGCCGACCGGGACCGCTTCTCCCACTGGTCCGACGCGATGCTCAGCATCACCCGCTTCTCCCAGGCGGAGATCGAGACCGCGCACACCGAGTTCGTCCGGTACATGTCCGAGCACATCACCGCCAAGCGGGAGAGCCCCGCCGACGATCTGCTCAGCATGATGATCAAGGAGAGCGAGGAGGGGGAAGAAGGACTCTCCGACGCCGAACTCGTGGCCACCGGCATGGGCCTGCTGGTCGCCGGACACGAGACCACCGCCAACATGATCGGCAAGATGGTGGCCATGCTGCTGGCCGACCGGGGCCGCTGGGAACAGCTCCTGGCCGACCCCGCGCTCGTACGCACCGCCGTCGAGGAAGCGCTCCGCTTCGACACCAACCTCGGTTTCGGCCTGCGGCGTTACCTCAGCGAGGACTACGAGATCGGCGGTGAGACGGTCCCCCGGGGCACCACCGTCATCTGCAGCATGCCGGCGGCCAACCGGGACGCGGACGTCTTCGACGACGCCGAGGAGATGAACCTCGCCCGCACCCCCAACCCCCACCTGATCTTCGGCGCGGGACCGCACTCCTGTCTCGGGCAGGCACTGGCCCGTACCGAACTCCAGGTCGTCCTGGAGGCGTTGCTGCGCAAGCTGCCCACTCTCGAACTGGCCGTGCCCGCCGACGACCTGGAGCGGGTGGAAGGACTCCTGGTGGGCGGGTTGCGCCAGGTGCCCGTCCGCTGGTGACCCGCGGGCCCATGACCATCGGTGCGGAAAGAAGGGATCCCTCGTGAAGATCACCGTCGATGAGGACAAGTGCTGCGGCGCCGGACAGTGTGTGCTGGTCGCCCCGGAGGTGTTCGACCAGCGGGACGACGACGGCGTCGTCATCCTCCTCACCCCCGAACCCGACCCGGCGGAACACGCCGCGGTCCGCGAGGCGGCCGCCGTCTGCCCGGCCGCCGCGATCGCCGTCGGTGAGGGCGTGTGAGCGGCGGGGCATGAGCGCCGGGAGGTGAGCGCCGGAACGTGAGTGCCGGGGGGTGAGCGCCGGGACGTGAGCGCCGCACCCTCCGTCGGACGGAATACTCTGGCGGTATGAGCGAACGAGGAATGCAGGAGCTGGCGCTGCTGCTGCTGACGGCGCTGGCGAATGCCCCTCGGCACGGGTACGCCGCGGCCCAGGAGGTCAAGGCCATCACCGACGGACGGGTCACCCCCCGCACCGGGGCCCTCTACGGGGCGCTGGACCGGCTGCTGGCGGAGGGCCTGATCCAGGTGGAGCGCGAGGAGGTGGTGGACGGCCGGGCCCGTCGTGTCTTCGCCCTCGCCCCCGCCGGACGCGAGCGGCTGGAGGCGGAGGCGGAGCGGCTGGCCGCCACCGCCAAGGAGGTCAGGCGACGGCTGGCGGACGGCGCGGCGGCGCCGGCGTGAGCAAGGCCCTCGTCCGGCTGTACCCGGCCGCGTACCGGGCCGCTCACGGGGAGGAAATCCTCGATGTGCACCGGGAGATGACGGCGGACCTGTCGCGGCCGGCCCGGCTGCGCGCCGACGCCGACCTGGCCGCGCACGCCCTGCGGGTACGGCTGGGTCTCGACCCGGCGTCGCCCGCGGGGCGCTTCTTCGCCCTGGCCGCGCCGTTCGCCCTGGCGGCAGCGGCGGTCGACGGCGGTCTGTACCTGGCGCGCTGGTACGCCGGGCTCGTCCTCTCACCGGCCCCGGTACGGATCCAGCTCACCACCATGGACGGTGCGTGGATCCTGTACGTACTGCTCTCGCTGCTGGTGTGCGCCGGGGCGATCGTCGCCCTGACCGGCCGGTGGGCCCGCGGCGCGGGAGCGGCCGTGTGCGGGCTGCTGGGGACGGCGCTGTGCGGGATCTTAGCCACGCCCGCGCACCGGGAAGGGCCGGTCGCCCCGGTGGCGGCGCTGCTGACCGTCGCCGTCGTCCTCGCCTGTCCGCCGGGCCGACGCGGTGACCGGCGGCTGTCGACGGCGGCCGGAGCCATGGCAGCCGTGGGGTGGTTCCCCGTCGTCGTGGTGGACGCGGGGGCCTACACGGGAGCCCTCGGTGTGACCACGGAGTACGGCGCCTGGCCGGTGCTGGTCCTCGCCTTCACGGGAGCCGTCCTGGCGTGGCGGGCCCGTTCGTCGGGCCTGTGGGAACTCGGGGCGATGGCCGTGGCCTCGCCTCCGCTGATCGCCCACGCCTACACGGACGCCTGGGGCGACCTCCGGCCCGTCCTCGGCATCTTCCTGCTGCTGCCCCTCGCGGCCGTCCTGACGGCGTCCTTCCGGAGAGTGCGCCGCAGGCACTGACCCCGCCTCTGCCTCCTCCCCCCCCCTCGCCCTCTTCTCTCTCTTTGTGTGGCTGCCGGTGTGGTTGCCGACGCGTTTGCCATAGTCCGTTGAGATGAATACTCTCTCCGGTGTTCTATCCGTCGTACGGTCCATGCGCCCTGCCCTCGCGTTCCGTCGCCCGGTCCCGTCCGAGCAGAGAAGACCACCGAGTTGCCGTTCACCCTGTCCCACCCCGCGGCGGTGCTGCCGCTGATGCGCCGCCCCTTCGTACCGGCGGCCCTGGTCGCGGGCGCCATGGCCCCCGACGTCCCGTACTTCCTGGCCGTACTCGGCGTGTCCGAGACCAGCGCACAGGACTGGTACGGGCCCCTCCTCAACGCGACAGGGACCCACACCCCCGGCCTGGGCGCGCTGACCGCCCTGGTCTGGGCGCTCGGTCTGGTCGCCGCCGGCCGGCTGCTGCGCGCGCCGCTCGCCGCGCTGCTCCCGGCCGGCCTGCGCCTGCCGGAGCCCGGGCGGACGAACGGCGCGCGGGCCGGGGCCCGGTACGTCCTGTGGCTGCTGGTCTCCGCCCTGATCGGCATCGCCTCCCACGTGGCCTGGGACGCCTTCACCCATGGCGACGGCTTCCTGGTCACCCATGTGCCGTTGCTGCGCGCCCCGGTCGTGGGCGGTCTGACCGCAGCCCGGCTGTTGCAGTACGCGAGCACCGCCTTCGGCCTGGCGGCCTTCGGGTGGTACCTCTGGCAGCGCAGGGGCCGTCTGCGTGTCCACGGCGATGGAGCGGGCACCGTCGCCCGCCCGCGTCCCTTCGTGCGGTGGGGCGTGGTGACCCTGTTGGTCGCGGCGCCCCTGCTGGGCGGAGCCGTCCACGCCCGTGAGGACTTCCACGCCCACCGCCAGGTGACCGAGGTGGACTACGGCCGGCCGGTCACCGTGGATCTGGGCGACGGCGCGAGCGGGACCACCTATCCCTCCAGGACGGTCCCGGCTCCGTGGGGGACCCTCGCCGAAGGTGTGCTCACCGGAGCCGCCAAGCGGGCGGGCGCCTCCTTCGCGGCCGTCCTGCTCCTCTACTCCGTCCTGTGGCAGATCGGCGCCGTCCCGCGCCGCCCGGCGACGGGGGCCGCCGGTGTTTCATTCCCCGAGGAGCGGAAAGCCGACGCGGGCACCCTTCTCGCGAAAGGAGACACCCGATGAGCACGATCACCGAATCCGTGGACGTCGAGGTCCCGGTCCGTACCGCGTACAACCAGTGGACACAATTCGAGGAATTCCCGAGTTTCATGGAGGGTGTGGAGCAGGTCACCCAGCTCGACGGCCGCCACAACCACTGGGTCATGAGTGTCGCGGGTGCCCGCAGGGAGTTCGACACGGAAATCATCGATCAACTCCCGGACGAGCGCGTCGCCTGGCGTACCGTCTCCGGAGAGGTGAAGCAGGAGGGTGTCGTCACCTTCGAGGAGTTGGACGACGCCCGTACCCGGATCCATCTCGCGATGATCGTCGAGCCCGCCGGTCTCGCGGAGAAGGCCGCCGACGCGGTCGGCATCATCGACCGCCGGGCAAAGGGTGACCTGCGCCGCTTCAAGCACTTCATCGAGGGGCGCGGCGGCGAGAGCGGTGCCTGGCGCGGTCATGTCCCTCCGGTCTGACCGGGATCCCACGGCCCCGACCCGGCAGGGGCGTACGGCGGCCGTGTAGGGCCGGGAACGCGGGGCACCCGAATATCAGGAGGTACTGATATGGTCCCGCTTCTTCTGGTGTTGCTTCTCGCCGCGGTTCTTTTCGGGGCGGGGTTCGCGGTGAATGTTCTCTGGTGGATCGCCCTGGTCGTCCTGGTCCTGTGGCTGCTCGGATTTGTCGCACGCGGCGCCGGACCGGCCGGAGGCAGGTCGCGCTGGTACCGGTGGTAGCCGTATGCGCGGCTGTGGAAAAGGCGCAGCAGCGGAAAGGCGCAACCGTGGAAAAGACACAACCGTAGAGAAGGCGCAACCGTAGAGAAGGCGCAACGGTGGAGAAGGGAAGGGCGGCGGGAACTCCCCGCCGCCCTTTCGTCGTTCGGGCACCTGACGGTCTCGGGGGCCCGTGGCATCGCATCGGGAATGAGGACGGGGAAGCGGGGTACCCGGCCCTCGGCCGTACATGCCTCCGGCCCACGACGAAGGGATTCCGTCTCATGCTCATGGCCCACCCCGCGGTGTTGAGCGACCTCATCGAGCAGTACGAGGCGCTGAGCGTGCTGCACGCAGAACAGGGCGGCGCGGAGGCGCGACTGCGCATGGAGAACGTCGCGTACACGCTGTGCGTGGCGACGGGAACCCGGGACGTGGACGCCGCGCTGATCGCGGCCCGGTTCCGGCTGCCGGGAGCGCGCGTGGAGGACGATTCCGTCCTCACCTCCTGACCGCGGGACGGCCGACCACGCCGAGAAGCCCCCGACACACGGGGGAACGCCCCGACGTACGCCGAGACGCACGCCGAACGCGCCGACGCACGCCGTGACGCACACAGGAACGCCCCGGCGCACGCCGGGGCGTTCCTGCGCTGTCGGGCGTCGGCCGCCCCGGACCCGCCCCGTACCGGGGCCTCCCGTGGTCAGTCCCCGACCGCCAGCAGCTCCCGTACGCGGGCGGCGAGTTCCGGCGGTGCGGACTCCAGCGCCTTCGCCAGCCCCGCGGGGTCGGTGAAGGGGCGTGCGCCGGCGAAGTCCCGCGCCCACTCCGGCGCCGCGCCGCAGTCGGTGACGAGGGCGTCGACCGCCTGCGCGGTGGGGAGCAGATCGAACCAGCGCAGCCCCAGCGCCGACAGCCCGTCCCCGGTGGGCTCGCCGATGAGCCGCAGTCGCGCGAGCCCGCCGTCCGGGTAGACGTCCAGCCGGACATGGGTCACGGGCCCTGCCGCGCGCAGCCGGAAGCGGTGCCGGGTGTCGCGCTGGAGCCGGGTGCGCGGCAGCAGGTCCGACCACGCCTCGGGGTCGGCCGGATCCCCGGTGGTGGCGTCGATGCCCTGGAGCCGGGCGGAGCCGGGGGCGTTGCCGATGAAGTACGAGGTGTCCACGGCCGCTTGGGTGATACGGCCCCGCGCGGCCAGCTCGATCACCAGCCAGTCGTTGCCCGCGCCGCGGCGCCGGCGCGTCTCCCAGCCGTCCCCCATGACCCGGGGCAGCCCGGGGGCCAGGACGTTGTGGGGCGGGGAGTAGAAGCGGTCGCTGGCGTCGGCCACGACACCGCCGTTCTCCGTCGCGGCGAGGTCCCACGCGGTCCCGGTGAGGAAGCGCGGGTCCGGGACCACGGTGCCGTGGATCCGCAGCCGTGCCACCCCGCCGTCGGGATGGATGTTCAGCCGTACATGGGTGAAGCGGCCCTCGGTCTCCACGTCGAAGCGGTGCTCGCTGTCACCGCGCAGCGCGCTCCGGGGAACGATCGGCACCCACTGCGCGCCGTCGAGTTCGGCGGCGGTGGGATACCCCTCCATCGCGCAGGCGTCCAGGGAGCAGTACTCGGGGAAGTTCCCCGTGAAGTGGGCCGTGTCCACGACGACACCGCGGATCACACCGGGGGCGCCGAGGCGGACGACCGCCCAGTCGTGGTCGCCCTCCTCGAACTCCGGGCGGCGGCGCCGGGTCTCCCAGCCGTCCATGATCTGGCCCTTGTGGCCGAAGGTGTGGGGCTGGAAGACCGGCGGCGCGGGACGCAGCAGGTTCTCCTTCTCCGCGAAGAACTCGTCGTTGGCCGCCACGACACCGGCGCCGAGCGAGCGGGATGCGAGGTCGGGCAGGAGGGTGAAGTCGGTCATGCGTCTCCTCGGTTCTGTTCCGGAAACGTTCCTCGGGCACCGGCCCGAGGCCGCTCAGCCGCTGGTGGTGGGGGTGGTGAGGGGGGTGAGGAGGGCGGTGGGCGCGTGCTCCGCGTCGGTGGCCAGTTCCTCGAACTCGGTGACGTTGTCGAGTTCGGTGCCCATGGCGACATTGGTGACCCGTTCGAGGATGATCTCCACGACCACCGGCACCCGGTGTTCGGCCATGAGCTTCTTGGCCTTCTCCAGCGCCGGCTGGATGCCGTCCGGTTCGAAGACCCGCAGGGCCTTGCACCCCAGTCCTTCGGCGACCTTGACGTGGTCGACCCCGTAACCGCCCACCTCGGGCGCGTTGATGTTGTCGAACGACAACTGGACGCAGAAGTCCATGTCGAAGCCGCGCTGGGCCTGCCGGATCAGGCCCAGATAGGCGTTGTTGACGACGACATGGAGGTACGGGATCTTGAACTGCGCGCCGACGGCCAGCTCTTCGATGAGGAACTGGAAGTCGTAGTCGCCGGAGAGCGCGACGACGGTGGCGTCCGGCTCGGCCGTCGCGACCCCCAGCGCGGCGGGCAGGGTCCAGCCCAGCGGGCCGGCCTGACCGGCGTTGATCCAGTGCCGAGGGCGGTAGACGTGCAGCATCTGCGCCGCCTGGATCTGCGAGAGGCCGATCGTGCTGACGTAGCGGGTGTCGCGGCCGAACGCCTTGTTCATCTCCTCGTAGACCCGCTGCGGCTTGACCGGCACCTGGTCGAAGTGGGTCCTGCGCAGCATCGTCCGCTTGCGTTCCCGGCAGTCGTCCGCCCAGGCGGAGCGGTCCTTGAGGGTCCCGGCCTCCTTGAGTTCCCGCGCGGCCCGCACGAACAGTTCGAGGGCGGCCCCGGCGTCGGAGACGATGCCGCGGTCCGGGGCGAACACCCGGCCGATCTGGGTGGGTTCGATGTCCACGTGGACGAAGGTGCGCCCCCGGGTGTACGTGTCGAGGCCGCCGGTGTGCCGGTTGGCCCAGCGGTTGCCCACGCCGAGCACGAAGTCCGACGCGAGCATCGTGGCGTTGCCGTACCGCTGGGACGTCTGGAGACCGACCATGCCGGCCATGAGGGGGTGGTCGTCCGGGATGGAGCCCCAGCCCATCAGGGTGGGCACGACCGGGACGCCGGTCAGCTCGGCGAACTCGACCAGCAGGTCGCTCGCGTCGGCGTTGATGACACCGCCGCCGGCGACCAGCAGCGGCCGCTCCGCCGCCTGGAGCAGTTCGATCGCCTTGTCGATCTGCTCCCGTGTCGCGGCCGGCCGGTAGACCGGGAGCGGTGTGTACGTGTCCGGGTCGAATTCGATCTCCGTCATCTGGACGTCGATCGGCAGATCGATCAGGACCGGCCCGGGGCGGCCCGAGCGCATCAGGTGGAACGCCTGCTGGAGGGCGCCGGGCACCTGCGCGGCTTCGAGCACGGTCATCGCCATCTTGGTCAGCGGTCCCGCGACCGAGGCGATGTCGACCGCCTGGAAGTCCTCCTTGTGCAGCTTGGCCACCGGCGCCTGGCCGGTGATGCACAGGATCGGGATCGAGTCCGCCGCGGCCGAGTAGAGACCGGTGATCATGTCGGTGCCCGCGGGGCCGCTGGTGCCCACGCAGACGCCGATGTTGCCGGGCCTGGCGCGGGTGTAGCCCTCGGCCATGTGCGAGGCGCCCTCGACATGCCGGGCGAGGATGTGGGTCAGGGAGCCGTCGCCGCGCATCGCGGCGTAGAAGGGGTTGATCGCGGCGCCGGGCAGGCCGAAGACGTGGGTGATGCCCTCACGCTTCAGGATCTCCACCGCGGCCTGGGCCGCCGTCATACGGGCCATGAGGTTCTCCTCCGGGTCGTGGATCAGTGCTGGGTGCGGCCGGCGAGGCGCTGGACGCCCCACAGCAGCGCGGAGTGGTCCAGTCCGCCGTCGCCGCAGGCGCGCGCGGACGCGACGAGCTGGGCGACGAGGGCGCCGACGGGCAGCGGGGCGCCCACCGCGCGGGCGGCGTCGGTGACGATGCCCATGTCCTTGTGGTGCAGGTCGATACGGAAGCCGGGCTTGAAGTCGCCGCTCACCATCGCCGCGCGCTTGCGGTCGAGGACGGTGGAGCCGGCCAGCCCGCCGCCCAGGACGTCGAGTGCGGCGCCGAGATCCACTCCGGCGTTCTCCAGGAAGACCACGGCTTCGGCCAGGGCCTGGAGATGGACCGCGACGATGAGCTGGTTGGCGGCCTTGACGGTCTGGCCGGCGCCGTGCGGGCCGACGTGCACGACGGTGGTGCCCAGCGCGTCGAAGACCGGCCGGGCGTCGGCGAAGTCGTCGGCCTCGCCGCCGACCATGATGGACAGGACGGCCTCGATCGCGCCGGCCTCCCCGCCGGAGACCGGCGCGTCGAGCGTACGGACGCCCTTCTCGCGCGCGGCGGCGGCCACCTTCAGGGCGGTACCCGGGGTGATGCTGCTCATGTCGATCAGCAGGGTGCCGGGGGCCGCGTGGCGCAGGACGCCGTCCTCGCCGAGGACGACCTCTTCGACCTGGGCGTCGGCCGGGACCATGGTGATCACGACCTCGGCGTCGCGTACCGCCTCGGCGACGGTGCCGGCGCCCCGTCCGCCGGCGGCGATCAGCCGGTCGACGGGGGCGCTGCTGCGGTTGTGACCGGTGACGGTGTGACCGGCCTTCACGAGGTTGGCGGCCATCGGGCCGCCCATGATGCCCAGTCCGATGAAAGCGATCTTCCGGGGGGTGGCACTCATCGTGCGTCTTCCTTCCGTCGTGGTGTCGTGGCGCGGTGGGGGGCCGCATCACGGGAGGGTCCGGCTCAGGCGTCGCGGCCGAGCGTCTTCAGATAGGCGCGCCAGCCGCCGAACTCGGTGATCTCCGTGTGGATTCCCTTCTCCAGCTCCCCGCGGCGCAGGACCATCGAGAAGCAGGAGGAGCCGTCCTGGAGCTTGATGACGCTGAACTCCAGCTCCGCCGGTTCGCAGGGCAGCAGTTCGTCGCGCAGCACCTCGTCGGGGACGTCGTAGACCTCGCCCTCCACGGAGGTGTCGACGCCGGGGTCGGGGAGCAGCCCGGGGCAGGTGTCACGGATCGAGAAGAAGCGGTAACCGGGGGCGGTACGTGTCCTCGCCACCAGTGGGGCGCCGCGCAGGTGGTGGTGGAAGGGACCGCCTTCCATCGCCTGGCCGTTGAGGAACATGCGTGCCATGGGATCTCCTCCGGGAGTGTCAGCGGGTGCGGGTGCGGGTGCGGGTGCGGGTGCGGGTGGGTGTCGGCTGTGGCTGTGTGCGGGGCTGTGGGGCTGTGGGGCTGCGGGTGCCGTTACGGGAACGGACCGGCGCCGCGCGGTACAGGGCCGTCAGGCGCCGGTGCCCGAGCTGGCCCGTACGGCGTCGGCCACGGCGGGGGCGACCGTCGGATCGAAGACGCTGGGGATGATGAAGCCGGCGTTCAGCTCCTCGGGCGCGACCCGGTCGGCGATCGCCCGTGCGGCCGCGACGAGCATGGCGTCGGTGATCTCGTGGGCGCCCGCGTCGAGCAGTCCGCGGAAGAAACCGGGGAACGCCAGGACGTTGTTGATCTGGTTGGGGAAGTCGCTGCGGCCCGTCGCGACGACGGCGGCGTGGCGCGCGGCGGCGGCCGGGTCGATCTCCGGATCGGGGTTGGCGAGCGCGAAGACGATCGCGCCCTCGGCCATGCCGGCGACATCGTCCTCGGTGAGGACGCCCGGCCCCGACACGCCGATGAAGACGTCCGCGCCCCGCAGGGCCTCGCCCAAGGTGCCGGACCGGTCCCCGGCGTCGGTGACGTCCGCGATCCTGCGGCGGGCCTCGTCGAGACCGGGGCGTCCCCGGTGCACGATGCCGGCGCGGTCGCAGGCCACGAGGGAGCCGGCGCCCTCGGCGGCCAGCAGCCGGATGATGGCGGACCCGGCGGCGCCCACCCCGCAGACCACGATCCGCGCGTCGGCGAGTTTCCTGCCGACGACGCGCAGCGCGTTGGCGAGCGCCGCGAGGACGACGATCGCGGTGCCGTGCTGGTCGTCGTGGAAGACCGGGATGTCGAGCTTCTCGCGCAGCCGCCGCTCGATCTCGAAACAGCGCGGTGCCGAGATGTCCTCCAGGTTGACGCCCCCGTACATCGGGGCGAGGAGTTCGACGGTCCGTACGATCTCGTCGGTGTCCTGGGTGTCGAGACACACCGGCCAGGCGTCCACCCCGGCGAAGCGCTTGAACAGCGCGGCCTTGCCCTCCATGACGGGCAGCGCGGCCGCGGCGCCGAGGTTGCCCAGGCCGAGCACGGCGGATCCGTCGGTCACCACCGCCACCGTGTTGCGTTTGACGGTCAGACGGCGTGCCTCCGCGGGGTCGGCGGCGATGGCCCGGCAGACCCGCGCCACCCCCGGTGTGTAGGCGCGGGAGAGGTCGTCGCGATCGCGCAGCTCGACCCGTGGGGTGACTTCGAGCTTGCCGCCCAGATGCATGAGGAACGTACGGTCGCCGCTCTCCTGGACGGTCACGCCGTCCAGCGCCGCGACCGCGTCGGTGATGACCTCGGTGTGCTTCTCGTCCACGGCGTCGCAGGTGAGGTCCACCAGCATGCGGTGGGTGTCTCTCCCGACGACGTCCAGGGCGGTCAGCGCGCCCCCGGCGCCGCTCACCGCGGACGTCAGCCGCCCGGTCGAGTCGGGCGCCGCGGGAGCCTCCGCGCGCAGCGTGATGGCGTATCCGGGGCTTGGTGTGGACATGAGTGGACCTCGCACAGTCGGGGATCCGGCAGGGTGGTGAACTAGTTCTGCGATGCGGATAGTATTTTCCTCATTGTGGAATCACAACCCCCCTCGCACGGTCGTACTCGCCGGGGCGGGGGTGCGGGGCCCTCGTTGCGGGGGTGTCGCGGACCGCCCCGCTCGCAGGTCTTCCCTGGTGACCGGCGGGACGGCCGGTGGGGGGCCGGGCGGCGGGCGACGGATGGGCGGTGGGATGATCCGCGTATTTCAACAAAAAGTTTGATTTACCGGATGTGTGAGAACCGTTGACAAGGTCATCCGGCGGGCCTATACATCTCCCAAGTTGGAAACTTATTTCCGCACGGTGAAATCGAAATAGCCGCGGAGAGCCGCCCATCCCTTGATCGGCGGGCCGAGCCGCCAACGGCGACCGCCCCGGGATGCGCTGCCCCGGAGGAGCCCCGCCCGCCCCAGGAGGTTCTTGACGTGAAACCCACCCATCTGCTTGGTGTGATCCCGTTCATCGGGATCCTCGGCGGGATCTTTTTCGCGAACCGGGTGACGCCCTATGTCCTCGGCATGCCGTTCATTCTTTTCTGGCTGGTCATGTGGGTCGTCCTGATCTCCGCGACCATGGCCGTCATCTACCGGCTGGACCCGGCCAACCGGAAGGACCACACGTCGTGACCGCCATCGCCATCATCTTTGTCTTCCTCGCGGCCTCACTGCTGCTCGGGCTGCGCGCCCGCCGAGGCAAGGACATGAATCTCGAAGAGTGGTCGGTCGGAGGCCGCGGCTTCGGAACGGTGTTCGTCTTCCTGCTGCTGGCCGGCGAGATCTACACGACCTTCACCTTCCTGGGCGCCTCGGGCTGGGCGTACGGCAAGGGCGCACCCGCCTACTACATCCTCTGTTACGCCTCGCTCGCCTACGTCCTGTCGTACTGGCTGCTGCCGGCGATCTGGCGTTACGCGAAACAGCACCGGCTGATCTCGCAATCCGACTTCTTCGTCGCCAAGTTCGAGAGCCCGCTGCTCGGCGCGCTGGTGGCCCTGGTCGGTGTCGTCGCGATGGTGCCGTACCTCGTCCTTCAGTTGAAGGGCCTCGGGATCATCGTCTCCGTGGCGTCGTACGGACACATCTCGTCCCACTGGGCCATCATCATCGGCACCGTCGCCCTGACGGTCTACGTGACGATCTCCGGCATCCACGGCTCCGCCTGGACCGCCGTGTTCAAGGACGTCGCGATCCTGGCGGTCGTGCTGGTGCTCGGCATCTACCTGCCGGTGCACTACTTCGGCGGGATCGGGGACATGTTCCAGGCCGTCGACAAGGCCAAGCCGGATCTGCTGACACTGCCCACCAGCGGGATGAGCCCGTCGTGGTTCGCCTCGACCGTGCTGCTCTCGGCGGTGGGCTTCTACATGTGGCCGCACACCTTCAGCGCCTCCTACACCGCCCAGAACGAGCGGGTCTTCCGGCGCAACGCGATCTTCATGCCGCTCTACCAGCTCATCCTGCTCTTCGTCTTCTTCGTCGGCTTCACCGCGATCCTGGTGGTCCCCGGCCTGCACGGCGCCGACGCGGACCTCGCCCTGCTCCGTATCACCACCGCCACCTTCCCGCCGTGGGTCGTCGGGATCGTCGGCGGGGCGGGACTGCTCACCGCTCTGGTCCCCGGCTCCCTGCTGCTCATGACCTCCGCCACCTGTCTGGCCAAGAACGTCTACCGCCTCGCCCGCCCCGCCACCACCGACGCCCAGGTGGGGCGCCTGGCGCAGCTCCTGGTGCCCGCGCTCGCGCTGATCGCCCTCTACTTCACCTTCAACGGCGGCAGTTCCCTTGTCTCGCTGCTGCTCATGGGGTACGCCCTCGTGACCCAGCTCTTCCCCGCCCTGCTGGGCAGCCTGGCCAAGCGGCGGCTGGTCACCAAGCAGGGCGCGGCCGCCGGCATCGTCGTCGGGGTGACCACGGTCGCCGTCGTCACCCTCACCGGCGTCACCGTCGGCGACCTGCTGCCCGTCCTGCCGCAGGAGATCAAGGACCTCAACGTCGGCATCGTGGCGCTGCTCCTCAACACCCTGGTGATGATCGCGGTCTCCGCCGCCACCCGGACACCGGACGGCGCCGTGCCCGAGGACACCCGGCACGAGGCCACCGCCGGCACCGGCTGACGGTCCGACGGCACCCCGCCCGCCACGGCCGGCACTCCACCACGGAGGGTCCGGCCGCGGCGGTGTCGGAGCCGTCCTCCGGGCTCGGGCGGAACGCCCTTCCGAAGGGCGTCAGTTGGCAATTTCGGGGTTTGCGGACGCTCGGCTTATGATCTTGGTCATGACTTCGCAAACCGCCGAGAAGAGCCCGTCCCGTAAGCAGAAGCTCCAGGAGAAGCAGCGTCGCCAGCTAGCGGTGGTCGACACCGTCGACAAGGCCGAGGCCAAACTGCGCAAGGCCGAGGCGGAGCTGGCCGAGGCCGTGGCGGAAGCGGTCGAGGTCTTCGGCGGCGAACTGGAGGCCTCCGACGAACTCGAACTGTCGGTCCAGGCGATCCGTCACTTCCTCGACATCGCCGAGGGCGGCGCGGACGGCGAGGACTCCGAGGAGAGCGCCGAGGACGCTTCGGCCGGCAACTCGGCGAGGGGCGGGGCGAAGAGCAAGGCGGAGCCGAAGGCCGACGCCCCCGCCGCCCAGGAGGAGCGGGAGCAGGAGCCCGCCATCGCCTAGGCCCAGGGCCTGTCCGGAAACAGAGCCGGCCGACGCGCACCCGTCGGCCGGCTTTTTCCCGTTCCCGTCCCCGTTCCCGATACCGTCCCCGGTGCCGATGCCCGCTCCTGTTCCTGTTCCGATTCCCGTTTCCGTCCCCGCTCCCGTTTCCGTGTTCCTTCCGGAGCTGGGGCGGCGTCGCGCCTACGCGGCCGCGGCGCCGCTCACGACGACGTAACGGCCCCGCACCGCCGTCCCGTCCGGGAGGCTCCACCCCGCGGTGACATGCCCCAGGGGTTCCGCCGAGCCGGCGTGCCCGATCCCTTCGGCGGTGGCGTTGTCCTCGGCCAACAGCGTCCGGTTGACCCGCAACGCCAGCGCCCGGCCCGGTGTTTCGTCGCCCGAGGGTGCGTCCGCCGAGCCGGTGAGAGCCGTCCGTACGAGGAGATCGGTGCCGCCGGGCCTGTCGCTCACCGTCAGGGACGCGAACGCCCCCGTGCGGCCGGCCGTTGACGCGAAGTACCCGACCACGGACGGGTCGGGGGTGTCGCTGAGGCTCTGGGCCTGCGGCTGGGCGACGCCGTCCAGCAGGGCGAGGAGCTGTGCGACGAGCACCGGGTCATGGACCCCGTCGTAGATCCAGCGCCGCCCCAGCACCCCGTGTTCGCTGGTCCCGATGAGCGCCTCGTCGGCCCCGTCAAGCGGCGCGCCCCGGTAGCTGAGCGGCACGTGGTACGTGAGCGGGCGGTCGCCCGACACATCGGTGACCGCCATGAACTCGATCCCGACCTCACCCAGCGGGTCATCGAGCCGGAACCCACCATTCCGGCTCAGCTCCGGGGTGTGCTCCCCGCCGCGGAACCAGGGCCGTGTGGGCAGCCAGGAGCCGAGCAGCTCCAGTTTGGTGGGGGTCAGTGTGGTGCGGTGGACAACTGCCATGCGTCTGGACACCTTTCGCGTGTGCCATGTGCCGAGCCGCGGGCCCCTGGCCCGGTCGCCGTCCATCCTGTCACCCGCGCCTCGACGACCGCTCCCCGAGCGTCCGCGTCACCGCCGCGCACCGCTCTGACGTGCGAGAACACCCCCTGTCTTCTCTTCTTCGTTGCACGGCTCCCGATGGATTGGTCCCGGCGAAATTTATTTTGAAGAGCTCCGATCCGGCTACGACCCAGCCCTGCCACGGCTTCTTCCTCCCGGCGGGCTCCCGGCGCCCCCAACTGCCGTGAACGAGACCGAACAAGACCGGGATCGCGCACGTAATGCACGTACAGCAAGCCGGAACGGCCCTGATGACGGACGAAGGACGGACTCGATGACAGCAATCACCAGAAGCGGGCGTACCTGGCGAGGACGCGGGAGCGTCGCGCTGCTCGCCTGTGGTGCGCTGGCCGCCGGCGGGGTCACCGCCACCGGTGTGGCCGCGCTGGTGCCACAGACCGCACACGCCTCCAGCCACCGCGAGGCGCCCCTGATCTCCGGGCAGCCCCAGTTCGACAACACGGACCTCTACGCGTTCGTCAGCCCGGACCACCCCGACACCACGACCATCGTCGCCAACGTCCTTCCCTTCCAGGAACCGGCGGGCGGACCCAACTTCTTCACGTTCGCCACCGACGCCCGCTACGAGATCCACATCGACAGCGACGGGGACGCCCAGGACGACCTTCTCTACCGGTTCACGTTCAAGGACCACCGCAAGAACGAGAACACCTTCCTCTACAACACCGGTGTCGTGGAGAGCCTGGACTCCCCGGAGCTCAACTTCACGCAGACCTACGACATCGACCTGCTGCGGCTGGAGCACAAGAAGGTCGTCTCCCACCACAAGGTCGCCGAGAACCTGCCGGTCGCCCCGTCCAACGTCGGCAAGGCGTCGATGCCCGACTACCAGAAGCTCCGCGACCAGGCGGTGACGAAGGTCGCCGGCGGGATCAAGGCGTTCGCCGGTCAGGCCGACGACCCGTTCTTCGCCGATCTGCGCGTCTTCGACCTGCTGTACGGCGGCGACCTGTCGGAGGTCGGCAACGACACCCTCAAGGGCTACAACGTCAACTCCATCGCCCTCCAGGTCCCGAACTCCTACCTCCGCGAGTCGGAGGAGCAGCCGATCGTCGGCATCTACTCGACCACCGAACGCCGCAACGCCGCGGGGGAGTGGACCCGGGTGTCGCGCCTCGGCATGCCGCTGGTCAACGAGGTCGTCAACCCGGTCAAGGACAAGGACAAGTTCAACGCCTCCTCCCCGGAGAACGACGGCGACTTCCTGAAGAACGTCACCGAGCCGGAGCTGCCGAAGCTCATCGAGGCGATCTACGACATCAAGGCCCCGGCGGAGCCGCGCGACGACCTCGTCTCGGTCTTCCTCACCGGTGTGAAGGACCTCAACCAGCCCCCGAAGGTCACCCCGTCGGAGATGCTGCGCCTCAACACCTCGATCAAGCCGGTCGCGAAGCCGAAGCGGCTGGGCGTGCTGGACGGTGACACCGCGGGCTTCCCGAACGGACGCCGGCTGACGGACGACGTACTGGACATCGCGCTCCAGGTCGTCGAGGGCGAACTCGTCGGCGCGAAGAACGACCTGGGTGACGCGGTCGACGCCAACGACAAGGAGTTCGGCAAGAGCTTCCCGTACGTCGGGCTGCCCAAGGCCGGCTCCGACGTCGACGCCGCCGAAGAC
The DNA here is from genome assembly GCF_042755665.1 of Streptomyces sp. NPDC059142. Classification (NCBI taxonomy): domain Bacteria; kingdom Bacillati; phylum Actinomycetota; class Actinomycetes; order Kitasatosporales; family Streptomycetaceae; genus Streptomyces; species Streptomyces sp. NPDC059142. The sequence goes on along the minus strand of NZ_JBHZDA010000004.1, from coordinate 97,653 downwards.
GTGGCCACCAAGGGCGCGGCGACCGGGCTGACCGGCGGCATGTCCTCGCTCACCGCCTCCTGGTCCACCACCACGGTGATGCTCGTCTCCGCCGGAGCGGGCGCCGTCGTCGCCCTGCTGATCGGCCTCGGCGCGACCTGGATACGGGCCCGCCGCTCCCGCCCGTCCTGGGTCGGCTGACACCGGCTCCGGTACGGGGAGCGGTCCCCGTACCGGACCCCCTGACCGGGCCCGGCGGTGTCATCCGTCCCCCACGGGCGCCGCCGGGTCCACCCCCCTCACCCGAGATCCAACCCACCACCCCACCTCCCACCGGGAGAGTCCGAGGAAGGCGAGAGCGATGCTCGTACGGAAGCCGCAGTTCGCGCGACGGCGTGCGCACGAGGGCGGGGGCGAGGGGGAGCGGACGGCCGCGGACACGGGACGCAGGCGCCATGTCCTCACCGTCACGGCCGCCGCCCTCGTGCTCACCGCGACCTCGGTGGCCTTCGGCGCGGTCGGCGAGGAGGACCCGAGCGTACGGAGCGCGCCCGCGCTCACGGCGAGCGCCCCCGTCGAGCGGCTCACCTCGGGGGACCTCGCCCAGGGCATCGAATCCCTCCAGAAACACCTCAAGGAGCAGCCCAGGGACGCCACCGGCTGGGCGACCCTCGGCGCGGCCTATGTCGAGCAGGCCAGGACCAGCGGCGACCCCACGCGCTACCCGCAGGCGGAGAAGGCGTTCGGGCGCTCCCTCGCGCTGCGCCCCGCCGACGAGAACGACGCGGCACTCGCCGGGCGTTCGGCACTGGCCGCCGCCCGGCACGACTTCCCCGCCGCGCTGGACCAGGCCGACCGGGCGCTGCGCGTCAACCCGTACAGCGAGCGCGCGCTCTCCACCCGGGTCGACGCACTGGTCGAACTCGGCCGCTACGACGAGGCGTCGAAGGCCGTCGAACTCGCCGACGGCCGCCGCCCCGGCCTCCCCGTCTTCACCCGGTACGCGTACGTACGGGAGCTGCGCGGCGACGTCGAGGGCGCCCGCGAGGTGCTGCTGCGGGCGCTGAACTCCGCCTCCAGCACCGCCGATGTCGCGTACGTCGCCACCACGCTCGGCCAACTCGACTGGAGCCGGGGGAAGTACGCCGACGCCCTCGGCCACTACGCGACCGCGCTGCGCGCCGACCCCCGGTATGTGCCCGCGCTGGAGGGGCGCGGACGGACCCATGCCGCGCAGGGCAGGACCGAGGAGGCCCTGAACGATCTCGAAGAGGTCGTACGCCGCTACCCCCTGCCCGGTCAGCTCGCCGCGCTCGGCGAGCTGTACGAGGCGTCCGGACAGCGCGAACAGGCCGAGGAGCAGTACGAACTCATCGGTGTCTGGACCACGTTGGCCCGCGCCAACGGGGTCGCCACCGATCTGGAGTCCGCCCTCGTGGAGGCCGACCACGGCGACGCCGGACAGGCCCTCGAAGCGGCGCGCGCCGAGTGGTCCCGCCGCGAGAGCGTCCACACCGCGGACGCGCTCGCCTGGGCGCTCCACGCGAACGGCAAGGACCGCGAGGCGCTCACGTACGCGAAGAAAGCGACCGCCGCGTCGCCCGGCTACCGCAACGCCTCGTTCCTCCACCACCGCGGCATGATCGAGCGGGCCCTCGGCGACGACAAGGCCGCGCGCCGCTCCCTGACCGCCGCGCTCGAACTGAACCCGGGCTTCTCGCCCACCGGCGCGCGCGAGGCCACCGCCACGCTGTCCGCGCTCACCGGATCCGGACCCCGGGAGGACTCATGACGGTACGGCGCACGACCCGGCGGCCGGTACGGCGTACCACCGCCACCGCGCTCGCCACCCTCGCGGCGGGGGCGGCGCTCGCACTGCTGCCCGCCCAGGCCGCGCAGGCGCACCCGCTCGGGAACTTCACCGTCAGCCAGTACGACGGGCTGGTCGTCGCTCCGGGCACCCTGCGCGTGGACCATGTGGAGGACCTGGCGGAGATCCCGGCCGCGCAGGAACGCGGGCGCATCGACACCGACGGGAACGACGAGCTGGACGCCGCCGAACTCGCCGCGTGGGCAGCGGAGCGGTGTGCCACGGCCGCCTCCGGCGCCCGGCTGACGGTGGGGGAGGGCGGCGGCGAGGCCGCCCCCGTCACGGCGGGAGCCGCGCGGGCACGGGAGCACCCGGGACAGGCCGGACTGCGGACGCTCCGGGTGACCTGCGCGCTGACGGCGCCGCTGCCGGACGACTCGCCGCAGCGGATCACGTACCACCCGGCGGGCGTCGCGACCGGTGCCGGCTGGCGGGAGATCACCGCGCGGGGCGACCGGACGACGCTCACGGAGACGGGGGAGCTGCCGCGTGACTCCGTCTCGCGGCGCCTGACCTCGTACCCCGGCGATCTGCTCTCCTCACCCCCCGACCGGAGGTCGGCCGCGCTCACGGCCCGGGCCGGCGGCCCCGCGCTGTCCGGGGACGGAGAGGACACGGACGGCTCCCCGGTGGCCGGGGTGCTGCCGCGCGGGGCCGACCGCTGGGCGCAGGCCCTCACCGGACTGGTGGCCCGGCACGAACTGACCTTCGGCTTCGCGGCGTTCGCGCTCGGTGTGTCCCTGCTGCTGGGCGCCATGCACGCACTGGCACCGGGGCACGGCAAGACGATGATGGCCGCCGCGGCGACGGCGGGCGGGCGCAGCTCCCTGCGCGATGTGCTGGCCCTCGGGTTCTCCGTGACGATGACGCACACGCTCGGTGTCTTCGCGCTCGGCGCGCTGATCGTGGCGGGTTCCGCGGCGGCGCCCACGGTGGTGTTCTGGCTCTCCCTCGCGAGCGGGGCGCTGGTCGCGATCGCGGGCGCGCTGCTGCTGCGCAGGGCGTGGCGCCACCGGCGCGGCCCACGGGGACACACGCACGGCCACCCCCACCCCCACTCCCATGGGCACACCCACACCCACCCGCCGCGCGCGTCGGCACACCCTCACGGGCACAGCCACGACCGCACACCGGTCACGGGCGGGGTGGCCACGCTCACGGCGCAGCGCACGGAGCACGCACACGACCTCGCACCCGACCATAAGCACACACACGACCACGGACACACGCACGACCACGGGCACGGGCACGCACACGACCACGGGCACACCCACGGACACACCCACGGTCAGGACGACGACGCCCACGCGCTCGCCCACGCCCGCAGCCATCTCCCGCCCGCCCCCGGACTCCGCGGGATCATCCTTCTCGGCTTCGCGGGCGGACTGGTCCCGAGCCCGTCCGCCGTCGTCGTACTGGTCGGCGCGGCGGCCCTCGGACAGGCGTGGTTCGGCTTCCTGCTGGTGATCGCGTACGGGGCCGGGCTCGCCGTCACCCTCGCCGGGGCCGGGTTCGCGGTGGTACGGCTGCGCGAGACCACCACCCGCAGACTGGCCACCCGCCCCCGGGGCCGCTTCCTGGCCCTGGCCCACCGGGCGGCCCCGTTCGCCTCGGCCGCCGTCGTTCTCGCCCTCGGCTGCGGACTGCTGCTCCGGGGGGTCCTGACCGGCCTGGGATGAGCCGCCGGGGGGAGGCCGCTCAGGGCCGGGGCCGGATCAGAAGAAGACGCCGCACCGCAGCAGCACGTTCGCGTACGGGCGCGCCTCACCGGTCCGTACGATCAGCCGCGCGCCCGCCGACAGCGCCTTCAGCTCCTCGTGCGGGACGAAGCCGAGATCCGGGAGCCGCGCCAGCAGCCGCGCCGCTTCCGGGTTCGCCTCCCGCACCTCGTGGGCGGCGGTCGCGCCCTCCACGACCAGCTCGCCCAGCAGCCCGTCCAGCACCTGGGCGAAGGACGGCACACCGGCCACGAACGCCAGGTCCACCACGCGGGGACCGGCCGGGACCGGCATGCCCGCATCGCAGATCAGCACCCCGTCGCCATGACCCAACTCCGCTGTGGCGCCCGCGAGATGACGATTCAGGATCCCTGACCTCTTCACCGGGACACCCCCGGCGCCGAGGGTTCCGACGGATCCGGGGACCCCGGTGCGCCCGAAGGCTCCCCGCCGGGCAGCGACGCCACCTCCGCGGCCGTCGGGAACGACACCTGCGCGCCCGCCCGGGTGACCGCGACGGCGCCCACCCGCGCCGCGTACGCCGCGGCCGCCGCCAGCTCCTCGCCCGCGCCGAGCCGCCACGCCAGCGCCGCGGTGAACGCGTCCCCGGCGCCCGTGGTGTCCACGGCCCGCACCCGTACGGACGGAACGAGCGTCGTCGTACGGGCGTCCGCGACCAGCGCGCCGCGCTCGCCCAGGGTGATGACCACGGAGCGCGGCCCCAGGGCGAGCAACGCCCTTGCCCAGTCGGCCGGTTCGCTCGAATCCCCGCGCGGGTTCCCCGTCGGGTCGCCGTCCGGGGCCCCCTCCGGGTCCGCCGCCGCGCCCAGCACGACCCGCGCCTCGTGCTCGTTGACGATCAGCGGATCGCACGCCGCCAGGATCTCGGCGGGCAGCTCCACCGGAGGCGACGGGTTGAGGACGAAGCGGCTGCCCGGCGCCAGCCCCCGTACCACCTCGGTGACCGTCTCCAGCGGGATCTCCAACTGGGTGGAGACCACCCGCGAGGCGGCCAGCAGGGCCGCGGCGTCCCGTACGTCCTCCGGGGAGAGCCGGGCATTGGCGCCCGGGGACACCACGATGCTGTTGTCCCCGGACGGGTCCACCGTGATCAGCGCGACCCCGGTGGGCGCCCCGCCGGACCGTACCCCCGCCGTGTCGACCCCCGCCGAGCGCTGCGAGTCGAGGAGCAGCCGGCCGTGCGCGTCGTCACCGACCCGCGCGAGCAGCGCCGTACGGGCGCCGAGGCGGGCGGCGGCCACGGCCTGGTTGGCGCCCTTGCCGCCCGGATGGACCGACAGGTCCGAGCCGAGGACGGTCTCGCCGGGGCCGGGGCGCCGCTCGACGCCGATCACCAGGTCGGCGTTGGCCGACCCCACGACCAGCAGCTCGTAGTCGTACATCGCTGTCTCTCTCCGTCTTCTCGGGGGTGGGGGGCGTGCGGGGCCGCGGGGGTACGGGACCCACGCGGCGGTCAGGAGAAGTCGGCCACGTTCTCCGCCGTGACCACCTTCACCGGCACCTTCACCGTCGCGTCGATCTTCTTGCCCGCCGCCGCCTCGATCGCGTTGCGTACGGCCAGTTTGCCCAGCTCGCGGGGTTGCTGCGCCACCGACGCGTACAGGGTGCCCGCCTCGACCGCCTTCAGCCCGTCGGGCGTGCCGTCGAAACCGACCACCGGTACGGACGTGTCGGCCTTGGCGCCCAGCGCCTTGATCGCGCCGAGCGCCATCTCGTCGTTCTCCGCGAACACACCGTTCACACCAGCGTTGGCCTGGAGCAGGTTCGTCATCACGTCGAGGCCCTTGGTGCGGTCGAAGTCCGCGGGCTGCTTCGCGACGACCTCGATCCCCGGGTACGCCTTGATGCCCTGGGCGAAGCCCGCGCCGCGCTCCCGGCTCGCGGAGGTGCCCGCCGTGCCCTGGAGGATCACGATGCGGCCCTTACCGCCGAGCTTGTCGGCCAGGGTACGGGCCGCCTGCTCGCCGCCCGCGACATTGTCGGAGGCGACGAGCGCCGCGACCTCCGCCCTGTTGACACCGCGGTCGGCGGCTATCACCGGGATGTCCGCCTGGTTGGCGGCGCGCACCGAGGGGCCCGAGGCGTCCGAGTCGACCGGGTTGACGATCACCGAGGACATGCCCTCACTGGTGAAGTTCTGGATCTGGTTGGCCTGTTGGGAGGCGTCGTTCTGCGCGTCGGTGACGGTCAGGTCGACGCCCTTCGCCTTCGCCTCGGCCTGGGCGCCCGCCTTCAACTGCACGAAGAACGGGTTGTTCAGGGTGGAGACGGACAGCCCCAGCTTGGTCCCGCCGCCGGAGGAGCCGTTGTTCCAGAAGGAGACACCGCCGATGACGGCGGCCACCAGCACCGCCGCGACCGTGTACTTCACGGCCTGCGCCTTCTTGCCCCCGGGCCCGCCCCCACCGGCCGCGCCGCCCGCGCCGCCCGTCACGGGGGTGGATCCGGCCCGCCGGCGCACCGTGTCGAGGAGCACCGCGAGCGCGATGACCACACCGATGACGACCTGCTGCCAGAACGCCGACACCGACAGCAGGTTGAGGCCGTTGCGCAGCACCGCGAGGATCAGCGCGCCGATCAGGGTGCCGGACGCCTTGCCCACCCCGCCCGACAGGCTGGCGCCGCCGATGACGACGGCGGCGATCGCGTCGAGTTCGTACCCCTGCGCGGCCTGCGGCTGCGCCGAGGAGAGCCGGGAGGCGAGGACGATGCCCGCGACGGCGGCGAACAGCCCGGACAGGGCGTAGACGGCGACCTTCTGACGCTTGACCCGCAGCCCGGAGAGGCGCGCCGCCTCCTCGTTGCCGCCGATCGCGTACATCGAGCGGCCGAGGTAGGTGCGGCCGAGGACGACCGCGGTGATCAGCCCCATCACGATCATCACCAGGACCGGCACGGGCAGCCAGCCGCCGAGGGTGTCGCCCAGCCGCGAGACCGAGGAGGGGAAGGCGATCGGGCTGCCCTGCGAGATCACCAGGGAGAGGCCGCGGCCCACTGACAGCATCGCCAACGTGGCGATGAACGGCGGGAGTTTGCCGTACGAGACGAGCGCGCCGTTGACGAACCCGCACGCGATACCGGTGGCGACGGCGAGGATGACGGCCAGCCACACCGGCACTCCCTCGGACGTCGCCGACCAGGCCAGGACGGTCGCGGAGAGCGCGGCGACCGAGCCGACCGACAGGTCGATGCCCGCCGTGACGATGACGAAGGTGACACCGAACGCGAGGATCGCGGTCACGGCGGCCTGCACACCGACGTTCAGCAGGTTCTGCGTGGTCAGGAAGTCGCCCGACAGCAGCGACATCGCCACCACCAGGACGACCAGGGCGCTCAGGGCGCCGTTGTCGAGCAGGAGACGGCGGAGCCCCGGGGCGCCACCGCCGCCCGTTGTGTTCTTCTCGCTCTTCAGCGTGTCAGTGGCCACGGGAGCCCTCCACTCCTTCTTCGTCGTCCGTGCTGCTGGTGGTCGCGTTCGGTGCCGTGTTCGGTGTCGTGTTCGGTGTCGCGTCGGGTGTCGCGCTGGGCTTCGTGCCCGGTGCCGCGGGGCCGGTCGTGGGGCCGGCGGGGGAGGGCCCGGTGCTCACGGCGAGCGCCATCACCGCGTCCTGGGTGGCCTCTTCGGCGCTGAGTTCACCGGCGATCCGGCCCTGGGCCATCACCAGCACCCGGTCGCTCATGCCGAGCACCTCCGGCAGATCGCTGGAGATCATCAGTACGGCGTGGCCCGCGGCGGTGAGTTCGTTGACGAGCTGGTAGATCTCGACCTTCGCGCCGACGTCGATACCGCGCGTCGGCTCGTCCAGGATCAGCACCCGGACCTCGGCCAGCAGCCACTTGCCGATGACGACCTTCTGCTGGTTCCCGCCCGACAGGGTGCCCACCCGCTGTTCGAGTCCCGCCATCCGCACGCCGAGTTGTCCGGCCATCCGGGCGGCCGCGGTGTGCTGGGCCCTGCGGTCCACCAGCCCGCCACGGGTCGCGGCGCGCAGGGTGACCAGACCCAGGTTCTCCGCCACCGAGGCGTCGAGCAGCAGGCCCTGGCCCTTGCGGTCCTCGGGCACGAGGCCGATCCCGGCGGCCATCGCCGCGCCGACGTCGTACCGGGGCAGGGCGGTCCCGTCCACGTGCACGGTGCCGCTGTCGTAGTGATCGGCGCCGAAGACGGCCCGTACGACCTCGGTGCGGCCCGCGCCCACCAGACCCGCGATGCCCACGACCTCGCCGGCCCGGACCTCGAACCCCACGTCGTGGAAGACGCCCTGCCGGGTCAGCCCGCTCACCCGGAGCAGGGCGGTGCCGGGCTCGGCGCGCCTGCGCGGGTACTGCTGCTCGATGCTGCGGCCGACCATCAGGCGTACGAGTTCGTCCTCGGGGGTCGACGCGGGCACCTGGCCGACGCTGCGGCCGTCGCGCAGGACGGTGACCCGGTCGCCGAGCGCCGCGATCTCCTCCAGGTGGTGGGTGATGAAGACGATGCCCACACCCTCCTCGCGCAGGGCGCGCACGATCCGGAAGAGCTTCTCCACCTCCTCGGAGGTCAGCACGGCGGTCGGTTCGTCCATCACCAGCACCCGCGCGTCGAGGCTGAGCGCCTTGGCGATCTCGACCATCTGGAGCCGGGCGATGCCCAGTTCGCGGACCTTGGTGGAGGGAGGAGTGGTGACACCGACGCGCTCCAGCAGGGCTGCGGCGTCGGCCTCCATCCGCTTGCGGTCGACGAGGCCGAAGCGGCGCGGCTGGCGCCCCAGGAAGATGTTCTCGGCCACCGTCAGATCGGGGACGAGGTTGAACTCCTGGTAGATGGTGGCGATGCCGAGCCGCTCCGCGTCCTGCGCGCCGTGGATACGTACCTCTTCCCCGTCGACGAGGATCCGTCCGGCGTCGGGCCGGTACGCGCCGGAGAGCATCTTGATGAGCGTGCTCTTGCCCGCGCCGTTCTCGCCGAGGAGGACGTGCACCTCGCCGCGGCGCAGATCGAAGTCGACGCTGTCGAGCGCCACCACGCCGGGGAAGGTCTTGCGTATCCCTTCGACACGCAGCAACTCGTCCGGGTGACTCACGGGTCGCTCCTTTGCGATCGTGCTGATGGGGTTCGTTGCGGCGGTACGGGATCCGGCGGTTCCGGTGGGGGAGGACCCGGCGGTTCCGGCGGGGGAGGATCCGCCCGCTCCGGCGGGAGCGGACTCGGTCGCTCCGGCCGGAGGGCCGCACCGCACGAGCGGCGTACGACCAGCCGGGCGGGCAGGGTCACGGACGGCGGCTCGCGGCCCGCGATCCGGTCCGCCAGGGCCCGTACGGCGGCCCGCCCCAGCTCGTCCGTGGGCTGCGCGATCGCGGTGATCGGCGGGTCCGTGTGCACGAACCAGGGGATGTCGTCGAAGGCGGCGAGCGCAATGTCCTCGGGAACCCGCAGCCCCCGGGCGCGGAACGCGTCGAGCGCGCCGAGCGCCATCAGGTTGTCCGCGGCGAACACCGCGTCCGGCGGCTCCGGCAGGGCGAGGAAGCGCTCCGCGGCCCGGCGTCCGCTCTCCGCCTGGAAGTCGCCCTGGCCGATGTACGGGTCCGGCAGCGGCACCCCGTGCTCGGCGAGCGCCGCGCGGAACGCGTCGATCCGCTCGCTGCCGGTGGTGGTGGCCGCCGGGCCCGCGATGATCGCCGGCCTGCGGTGGCCGAGCGCCAGCAGATGGCCGACCAGGTCCCGTACGGCGGCGCGCCCGTCCGCCCTGACGACCGGTACGTCCACCCCCGGGATCCACCGGTCCACGAAGACGACGGGTGTGCCGGCGCGCAGCGCGTCGTCGATCAGCTTCGTCCCGCGGTCGGTGGGGGACAGCAGCAGTCCGTCGATCCGGCGGTCCAGCAGCGTACGGATGTGGTGGTCCTGCAACTCGGGCCGCTCGTCGGCGTTGCCGATGATCACGCTGTAGCCGAGGGCCCGCGCCTCCTCCTCGACGGCCCGCGCCAGGGAGGTGAAGTACGGGTTGAGCACATCGCTGATGACCAGGCCGAGGGTGCGCGTCTCGTCGGTGCGCAGCGAGCGGGCCACGGCGTTGGGCCGGTACCCCAGCGCGGCGACGGCGGCGAGCACCCGGGCGCGGGACTCCGGGCTGACCGACGGATGGTCGTTGAGCACACGCGACACCGTGGCGGCGGAGACACCCGCCTCGGCCGCGACGTCCTTGATGGCCGCCATCGTCGGTCCACCTCCTTGTGGAATCGATTACACGGAGGATTGGAATCGATTTCACAGGGAGAAGGCAAGAGCCTGGGGGTGTCTCGAAACCGGATCGTGATGAAACCCGGCCGGTCGCTCACGTCCCGTACGTGGCCGGGTCCCCCTGGAGGAGGGACCCGGCCCCGCTCAGCCGCGCAGGCCCGGCGCCTGGGCGATGAAGGTGTCCAGGACCCCGTCCGCCACCTTGATCGTGCCCTGCGGGCGGGTCGTCCCCGGGATCGTACGGACGGCGGCCGCCTGCCGGGCCAGCGTGGCCGCCTCGGCGAAGAACCGCTCACCGCTGCCGCCGCCGAGCTGTTCCCGCAGCCCCTCCAGCGTGGCGTCGAGGGAGGCGCCCCACAGGTCGAGGGCGGTCAGCCACGGCGCGGTCTCCCGCAGGAAACCCTGGTCCGCCACCCCGTTCCTGATCCGCTCCGGTGCGTCGGCGAGCAGCGCGGCACGGCCGGACAGCTCACGCAGCGCGGACCGCCGCTCCCGGTCGGAGCCGGTGGACCAGACGGCGCGGAAGTCGTCCAGCGCGGCGCGCAGCGCGGGCGCCTGCGGCTGCCAGTTCTCCGGCCCGAACGTCGGCGCGAGATGCTGGGTGTCGAAGAAGGCCAGCAGCGCCCGGGTGGTCGTGGGGTCGCCGCCCGCCAGGTGGCCGGCCGCCGCGCGCCAGGTGCGTGCGGCGTCGTAATCCCGGTCGTTCCACGCGAAGGACGCCCCGCCGAAGAGGGCGACCTTGCTCGCGGCGGCCTGGTTCATGGGGTTGAGGACGATTCCGCTCAACTCCTCGTGCAGTCCGGCCTCGCGCCGGTCGTACGGGGCCATCAGCAGCCGGCCCGTGGTCTGTCCGTAGTCGTTGACCGGGTAGTTGTCCCAGAGGAACACCTTGCGTCCCCAGACCGCCGAGGCCGCGCGCGCGTCGGTCACACTGATCGACGGCGGGACCACGTCGTTGCCCGTCCACTGCACGACCACCCGGGGATCGAGCTGTTCGCGCAGGACCTTCTTGTACGGGGAGTCGGCCATGTCGGAGTACTCGGTGGGCACCGTCTGGAGCGGCCCGGCACCGTCGTGCGTGTCGATGAAGCCGTGCTGCACCGCGTTGAGCAGATCGGCCTGTGCCCGGCCGGCGGCGGCGCGGCCGGGAGCGCCGTACGCCGCCTGGTCCGCGGCGCAGTTCCAGCTCGTGTAACTGATGTCGTCCAGCGCCACGTAGAAGCTGCGCGCGCCCTGCGCGTAGAGACTTTCGAGCTTGCTCTCCAGGGCGCCCACGTCGTCCGGATCGCTGTAACAGACCGACAGCCCGGGGGAGATGGCGTAGGTGAAGTCGACGTGGTGGGTGGTGGCGCGGTCGATCAGCTCGCGCAGCTCCGCGAGCCGCCCGGCGGGGTAGGCGTCGCGCCAGCTCTCCCGCAGATACACGTCGTCCTTGGGGGCGTAGATGTACGTGTTGGCCTTGACGGCGCCGTAGAAGGCGAGTTGGTCGAGCCGGTCGGCGTGCGACCAGGGTGCGCCGTAGAAGCCCTCGATGCTGCCGCGCAGGGACATCAGGGGGTGGTCGGTGATGGACACGGCGGCGAGGGTCCGGCGCGCGGGGGTCACCAACTGCCGGAAGGTCTGCGCCGCGTAGTAGACGCCGTCCGCGTCGTTGCCCGCGAGGACCGCGGTGGCGCCGGTACGGCCGTCGCCCGCGCCGGAGGCGAGCGCGTACCCCTCGGCGACGGGCGTGCCGGGGACGCTCCCGCCCGCCGCGCGCAGGGCGCGGGCCACCGCCGGGTCGGTGACCGATCCGACCACGACGGTGAGGCGCGGGTCGCGCGGAGCGGCGCCCGTACCACCGAGCGGTACCTGGTCGATCACGCGGACCCCGGCGGAGGTCAGCGCCTTTCTGATCACGGTGAGCCCGGCGGCGTCGGCCCCCTCGCCGACGGCCAGCCGTACCCGGTCCGGGACGCGCAGCGCGCGCCCGGTGGCGGTCATCCGCTGCGGGGTGGGGGTGACGACCGGCAGCGGGTCCGCGGGGGCGGACGCGGCGGAGGGCGTACCGGAGGACGCGCCGGCGGGTGCGGCGGCGAAGGAGGCGGGCGGAGCGAGTGGGCCGAGTGGAGTGAGGGAGGTGAGGGTCAGTGCCAGGGCGCCGAGAAGGGGGAGGCCGAGAAGGGAGCGTCCGGGGTGGTGCCTTCGGGACCGACGGAGCACGGCAACTCCAAGGGGAGCGGGGCCCGGTCACCGGCCGGTGACCGATTGGTCTAAACCATCACTCGGGCGAGTGCATGTCAAGATGGCGTGGCCGGGTGAATTACGCTGGTCAGCACGTGAATATCCCACTTAGGATCCGCACGTGAAGACGCCGACGGCCCCACCGTTCCCCGAGGCCCGCGCCCGCCCGCCGGCCCACATCGGACGGCTCGTCCAGGACCGGGACCCGCGTACGCGCCATCGCGGACTCGTCCTCCTCGCCGAGCGGCTGGCTCCGGACCCCGTCGCCGGAGAGCCGCACCTCGACGCGTCCGAGCGTGCCGAACTCGCCGCGCTGCTGCCCCGGTCGGTGACGGGCCCGCCGGAATCCGCCCTCGTCCTCGCGGAGTTGTACGAGCGTCTGGGACCGTACGTCCCGGAGGGGCGCCGCCCGTCGTGGCGCACGGCCGGCCTGCCGGAGCGCGTACGGATCGCCTGGCTCCGCGCCGAACTGCACCACACACCCGAAGCCCTCCGTACCGAACCTCCGGGTGAACTGCTCTACCAGGCGGTCCGGGACCTGGACCTCACCCGCGCCCACCGGCCCCGGCGGCTGCTCGCCGAACTGGCCGAGTGCGCCGACCGGGTGGTACGCGCCGAGGCGGTACGGCTCGCCCGGCAGGGGCTGCACGCCGGACTCCTCGCCCCCGCCCTCGTCCGCGCCCACCTGGCCGCCCTGGCGCGGGCGGACGACCCCGGCACCGCGACCGCCGCCCTCACCGAACTCGCCGAACCCTGGGCGGCGTTGGAGCCGCTGCCAATCGAGGAGCTGCCCGGTTTCCTCGCCACGGGGACGGGCACCACCGGCGCCGATCCCGGCACCGCCGACGCCGCGCTCCTGGTCCTCGCCCGCCATGGCCACCGCGAGCCGCTGCGGCGGATCGTCGCGGACCCCGCCCACCCGCCGGGGCTGCGGCGGCGCGCCATGGAACTCCTCGGCGCCCTCGCGCGGCGCGCCGACATCGACGCACTCACCGCGCTCGCCGCCCGCGACCCCCTGCTGCTCGGCAGCGCCACCCTGCGCTGTCTGCGCGGACTGCACCGGCGCGGACACTTCCCGGCGCCTTCGGCCGTACCCGCGCTCGTCGCTCTGGCCCTCGCGGACCACACCATCGAGCCCGGCACGTTCGCGACGGTCCTCTTCACCTGCCGGCGGGAGGTCTGCGACGCCCTCACCGACGCGCCCGTGGACGACGCCGGCTGGCCGCGCCGGCTCGCCCTGCTCGTCGAACTGGCCCGGCAGGGAACGGGGGAGCTGCCGATCGGGGACACGATCACCCGCCTCCTGCCGTCCGTCACCGCGCCCGAGCCGTTCCTCGCCGCGCTGCGCGCACTGCGTCACACGGAGGGGGAGGAGGCCGTCATCGCCTGTCTGCCGTCCGCCCCCGCCGCGGCCCTGGACGCGCTCGAAGCGCTCGGCGGGGAGCGCACCGTACGGATGCTGGCCGACGGCCTCGGCCTGACCGCCGACCCGGGGGGAGACCCGGACGGGGGCGAGGAGAATCCGGGCGAGGGTGAGGGCGATCCGGGCGAGGGCGAGGGCGGGGGCGAGAGGGGGCCGGGCGAAGGCCGGAGGGAGCCGGACGGGGGCGAGTCCACGGGTCCGCGGGAGACCGTCCCCGCGCTGCGGGCCGTACGCCACCAGGCCCTGGACCTGCTCTGGTCCCTCAACACCGACCCCGAACTGCGCAGCCGTGTCCTGTCGCGCCTCGACCCCACCCGGCTCCCCTCACGGATCGCCGCCGGCCTCGGCGGCCCCGACGAGCGGGAACTCGCCCTGCTGCGTTCCCATCTCGACCCGTCCGACCCGCTCGCCGCGCTGCTCAGACTGGCCGCGCACGGCGGATCGGGTACGGTGCCGGTCCTCGCCGATCTCCTGCTGCGCGTCGTGGCCGCAGGCGCGGCGTCCTGGGAGCCCGGGGCCGATCAACCCCGTCCGGGGAAAGGCCCGTTCGCCGCGGGGACACCGACGGCCGAACCCGCGGTGCCCCAGGACGCCGTGGACGCCCTGTGCGCCCTGGGCGGCCGGCTGTACACGCGGCGTGCGATCCGGCCGGTCTGTCTGCTCGACGCCGCCGACGCCCGGGAGGCCGGCCACGCCCTCGTCGCGACCATGGCGCTGGACCTGCTCGACCGGCCCGGGGTGACCGACGGCGAACGGACGATCCTGCTCAAGCTGCTCCTCGCCGTCCCCTCCGCACAGACCCGCCCCCGCGTGCATCACCTGCTCCGCCACCGCGATCGGCATGTCCGCAAACACGTCATCGCCCTGCTCGCCGCCGACGGCACCGGGGACGACGCCCGTGCCCTCTCGGCGAGCCTCATCGCCCTGACCACGGCCGGGGACATCCAGACCGTACGCCAGGCGCTGCTGGCCCTCGGCCACGCGCGGGCCCGCTGGGCCGCACCCGCGATCGCCGCCTGTCTCGACCGTCCGAACATGAACATCAAGAAGACCGCCGCCGAGGCGCTCGCCCGCGCGGGCACACCGGCGGCGGTCCCGGCGCTCCTGCGTCACCTCGGCCGTACCGGCAACCCGGGGCTGCGCACCGCGCTCCTCGCCGCGCTGCGCGCCGTCCTCGGCGACGCGTACCAGGCGGCCCTCCTCGCCGCGGCGGAGCGCGCCCCCGAAGAGGCCGACCGGGTAAGGCTGTTGGCGGCGGGACTCGACGGGGTGCCCACCGCGCGCTCCGTCCTCGCCCTGGCCGACCAGGCGTCACCGGTGGTACCCGCGCTGCTCGCCCTGGTGGCCGACGGCCGCGTCCGCCTCGCCTCCGGGAGCCCCGACGACCTCGCGGAGCCACTGGCGGCGCACGGTATCGGGCGCCCCGCCGGGCCGCCCCGCCGTACGGACGGTGACCCGGACGCCGACGCCCGGTCGCTGGTGGCCGGGGGCTGGCACGCACCGACGGCCCTGCGCGTCGCCGAACGGCTCGACCCCTCGGCGGGGGACACGGCACGCACGCTCCGGCCGATGCTGGCCGACTGGCTCCGCCTGGCCGATTCACGGCCCGACGCCCGGGAACGCGTCGTACGGTTCACCCTGCGGATCTGCCCCGCGCCCTGGACCGACCACGAACGGCGGACCCTCGCCCACTCGGCAGGCATCCTGCTCGCCGAACTCGCCGAACTCGCCCCGGAACCAACGGACACGGCCGACGCGGACGGTTACGGGCGCGCCCTCGTCGCCGTCCTCGAAGCCGCCGTACCGACCCTGCCGGCGGGGGAGCGAGCGGTCGTCGCCGACGCCGTACGGGCGCTGCCCCCGGCCGGCCCCGGAACCCGCGCCGCGCTCTCCCTGCTGCGCGCCTGCGACGCCGTCCTCGTCCGCGCCGACCTCGACCGGGCGCTCGCCGCCGCCCGGCTCGCCGCCGATCCCCGGACGGCCCAACTGGCCGTGCTGGGCGAGGCGTTCGCCGCCCCTCCGACGCGGGAGGGCGCATGGCGCACCGCGCTGGAGGACGCGGTGCACACCCCCGCCGCCCTGAACGCCTTCCGTCACCGCACCGACGGCACACCGCCCGGCTCCCGGGTGCGGCTCGCCGCGCTGGCCAAGGTCTACCCGGACGCCGGGGCCGGGGTCCGCGCCGTACTCCTCGACTGGATGACCGCCCTCCAGCCCCTCGGTACCCCGCCCTGGACCCGCGCCGAGGACGCCGCCGCACCACCGCCCGCGCCCCGGACCGTGCACGGCGACGATCTCGACCAGCCGCGCTCCCACGCCCTGCGCACCCGTCTGCTCGCCCTGCTGGCCGAGGCCCCTGGGGAGCGCGGGGAGCGCGGGGACGCCGCCGCGCGAACGCTGCTGACCTGGCCCGAGCCGGAGACCGCGCACCCCGTGCTCCATGCCTTCCTCCGGGGCCACGTCACCGTCCCCGTCGGCCCGCACCTCGCCGACGCGCTGACGGCCCTCGCCGGGACCGCCGCAGGACGGGCCGAACTGGACGGGGAAGGCGTACGGGACGACCGGCTGCTGCTCGTGGCCGACGCCCTCGAACACCGAGGGCTGGAACCGCTGCTCCCCGTGCTGCTCGACCGCTGGGAGCACGGACCGCCCGATGTACGCCGCACGGCCGCGCGCCTGCTGCGCCGGGTGAACGCCGACACCCTGGCGGCATGTCTGGAGGACCGGCTCGACGCGGGCGCCTGGGGGTTCCTCGACCTCCTCGTCGGCCGTACGCTGCTCCGCACCCCCGCGCTGACCCGTACCCGGCGCCGCCTGCGGGCGGAGGGGCGAGCCGGTACCGCCGGCGAACTCATCCTGGTGACCGGCCCGTTGCGGGGCCCCGGCGCCGTACGGGAGGACGCCGCCGCCCTCGCCGCGCTCCGCGCCCGCCCGGCGTCCGGGGCGACCGGGCGCCTGCCGCGGCCGTCCCGACGGGAGTTGATGGACCTGGCACGCACCGGCACCCCGGAGGGGATCCGCCGGGCGCTCACCCGGCTGGCCGAGGAACACCGCGGCCCCGCACCCGACCGTGACCCCGAACTGATCGCCGTGATAGCCGGGTTGCTGACACACCCCCGGGCCGGGGTCCGGCTGCGCGCCCACCGGATCTCCCGGACGATGCTGGACCGCACGGCCCATCTGCGCCACACCGCCGTCCTGCTGGACGACCCCCAGCCCGACATCCAGCGCATGGCGATCAGAACCCTCTGCCACGCCCCGTGGGAACCCGCGATCCCCACCGTGGTCGAACGGCTCGCACACCCCCACCCCGTCGTGCGGGCGGCGGCGGCCGAGGGCCTGGCCGTCCTCGGCGCCCGCGCGGTCCCCGCCCTGCGCCGGGCGGCGGCACACGCCCGGCCCGACCGGCGCCCCCTCTACACCGACGTCCTCGACCGGATCACCGCCACCGGGCCCCCGTGACAGGGGCCGGAGCAGGAGGCACGAGCCGCCGCCGCGGGCCGTCAGTTCCAGCGCGGCAGATCGGTGCCCCAGCGCGTCGGCGGACGCGACCAGGTGACCGGCGCGCCCTCGTAGTGCACCGGTGTGAGCGCGTGGCGCAGCGGACCGTAGGGCGAGGCGGTCTCGGTGAGCCAGGGGGCCGGATCGTACGGACCGCCCTCCACCGGTGTGTGTCCGACACCGTGCAGCAGCCAGGACGCGGTGCCCGCGAGCGAGAACCGCAGATGCCGTCCCTCGCCCGTGGGCTGACGCTCCGTCAGGGCGCGCAGCACCCCGGCCGCGATGAGATATCCCGTACCGTGGTCGAGCGCCTGGGCCGGCAGGGCGCCCGGAGTGCCGTCGGCCGCCGCCTCGCTCGCCGCGATGCCACTGGCCGCCTGCACCAGACTGTCGAATCCGCGCCGCGCGGCCCACGGCCCGGACCAGCCCCAGGCGCAGAGCTGCGCGACGATCAGGCCGGGGCGCCGGGCCAGCAGCGCGTCGGGGGACAGCCCGTGCCGGTCGAGCGCGCCCGGCCGGTAGCCCGTCACCACGACATCCGCCGTGCTCAGCAACTCCTCGAAGACCCGCCGGTCGGCCGCGGCGGAGAGATCCAGCAGGGTCGAACGCTTGCCCGGGCCCGTGTCGGTGTGGGCGTCGGGCCGCTCCGGCAGACGCGGCGAGTCCACCCGCAGCACATCGGCGCCCAGCAGCGCCAGGGTGCGGGTGGCGACGGGGCCCGAGATGACCCGGGTGAGGTCCAGCACCCGTACCCCCTCGGCCGGAAGCGCGGCGGGTGGCAGCGGCGCGGGGCTCTCCCCGGCCGGGCCCCGCTCGACCGGGACGGTCCTGATCGAGGCGAGCGGCGGCGCGACACCGCCCGGGGCCATCGGGACGGTCGGCTCCTCGGGCGTGGACGCCACCGCCACGGCCAGGCCGCCCGCCGCGTACACGGTCTCCTGGATCTCCCCGGCCGGGCGTGTCGCCAGCTCGTCCGCGAGCCGCCGCGCGGTCGCCTGCCCGTCGCCCGCGTCCCGGATGTCCAGGGCGTCCAGCAACCGGGCGCGGTGGTGCGGGTAGTTGGCGTGCGTACGGACCCAGCCGTCGGCCGCGCGCCAGAACCCGGAGAGCGGCGCGAACCCGGTGAGGGCCCGCCCGTCGATCCGCAGATACCGCTCGCTGACGAACGCCGTGGCGACCGCCCCCTCCCGCACCCGTACCGCCGGTACGGGCACGCCGCGGCGGAGCGCGAGCAGTTCCGCGGCGGCCAGCGAGCACACGCCCACGGTCGCCCGTGCCAGTTCCCGCACGGGCAGCCGGGCCGCCAGCACCTCGCCCGCACCTTCGTACGTCACCGATTCCGCGCGCCCGGCCCGGCCGCCGAGCACCGCCCACGCATGAGCGGTCGCCGCGTCGTTTCCTTGCGTCATGCGGTCATTGTCCCGCGTCGGCGGCGCCGTTCCCGTACCCCGCTCCGCGATCTCCGGGACCGTGACGCGGACAGTGCCGTATGACATGGTACGGAGATGAACCGCTCCCGTCGGTCGCCTGATGTCGTCGTGGTCGGCGCAGGCATGGTGGGTGCCGCCTGTGCGTACCACTGCGCGCTGGCCGGGCTGAGCGTCACCGTCGTCGAGCGGGGCGCGATCGGCGCCGGGACCACCGCCGCGTGCGAGGGCAACATCCTCCTCTCCGACAAGGTGCCGGGTCCCGAACTCGACCTGGCGCTGCTCTCCGCCCGGCTCTGGGGCGAACTGGCGGCGGAGGTCGGCGCCGACCGGCTGGAGTACCAGACCAAGGGCGGACTCGTCGTGGCGACCTCGGACGCGGCGGCCGAGGGCCTGCGCGCCCTCACCGCCGCCCAGCGCGCGGCGGGCATCGACGCGGTCGACACCGAATCCGCCGAGGTCGCCGCGTTGGAACCGAACATCACCCCGGAGACGGCCGGCGGCGCGTACTACCCGCAGGACAGCCAGGTCCAGCCGATGCTGGCCACCGCGCGGCTCTTCCAGCATCTGCGCGCCCGGGGCGTCACCGTCCTGCCGGGTACGGAGGTCACCGGCTTCCTCCGTGACGCCCGGGGCGCCGTCCACGGCGTCCGTACGACCGCGCGGGACGCTCCAGTGATCCACGCCCGCCATGTCGTCAACGCCGCGGGAACCTGGAGCGGACACCTGGGCGCACTGGCGGGCGCGCCGGTCCCCGTCCTGCCCCGCCGAGGGTTCATCCTGGTCACCGAACCGCTGCCCCGGGTGGTGCGGCACAAGGTGTACACCGCCGATTACGTCGCCAACGTGGCCAGCGGCGACGCGGGTCTGGAGACCTCGGTGGTGGTCGAGGGCACACGGGCCGGGACGGTCCTGATCGGCGCCAGCCGGGAGCGCGTCGGCTTCGACCGTACGGTCTCCCTGCCGGTGGTGCGCGGGCTCGCCGCCCAGGCCGTCGCCGTCTTCCCGTTCCTCGCCGAGGTGCGGCTGCTCCGTACCTACCTGGGGTTCCGCCCGTACTGCCCCGACCATCTCCCGGTGATCGGCGCCGACCCGCGCGCCCCCGGGCTGCT
Organism: Streptomyces sp. NPDC059142; assembly: GCF_042755665.1. Classification (NCBI taxonomy): domain Bacteria; kingdom Bacillati; phylum Actinomycetota; class Actinomycetes; order Kitasatosporales; family Streptomycetaceae; genus Streptomyces; species Streptomyces sp. NPDC059142. The sequence continues at coordinate 78,159 of NZ_JBHZDA010000004.1, read as the reverse complement.
GCACGCCACCGGGCACGAGGGCGCCGGGATCGGGCTCGCCCCCGCGACGGGGCGGCTGATCGCCCAGGCCGTCACCGGCGCCGCACCGGACCTGGACATCACACCGTTCCGCCCGGACCGGTTCGAGGAGGCCACCGTATGAGCGACCGGCCGGCCACCGGCCGCCCCGCCTTCCGCTTCACCTTCGACGGCGCGCCGGTCGAGGCCGAGGCGGGACAGAGCGTCGCCGCCGCGCTCATCGCCGCCGGACACCGCTCCTGGCGCCGCACCAGGACGGGCGGCGAGCCGCGCGGGGTGTTCTGCGGCATCGGCGTCTGCTTCGACTGCCTGGTCACCGTCAACGGGCGGCCGGGCAGGCGCGCCTGTCTGGTGGAGGCCGCGCCCGGCGACCGGGTGACCACCCAGGAAGGGGCGGGCCATGACGACCTCGCCTGCTGAACCGTCCGCCGACCCGTCCGCCACCCCGCCTGCCGGGCGTGTCCGTTACGACCTGGCGGTCCTCGGGGCCGGTCCCGCCGGGCTCGCCGCCGCTGTCGCCGCAGCCGGGGCGGGCGCCCGGGTCGCGCTCGTCGACGC